>NZ_JASCPQ010000008.1:0-95574 GCF_029959305.1 Pseudomonas sp. PS01297 | reverse complement strand
TTGGCAGCGTTGCAGTCCAACACAGCGGACTAACCCTGTAGGAGCGAGCTTGCCTCGCGATCTTTTCTCGCGATCTTTTGATCTTTTTAAAAAGATCGCGAGGCAAGCTCGCTCCTACAGAAGGGCATTAACTCAGCGGTATTCGCACAGGTAAGCCGTTTCTACTGCGACCTCAAGCTGAAACTTGCTGTTGGCCGGTACGTTGAACTGGCTGCCAGTCTTGAACGTTTCAAACTCGCTGCTGCCCGGCAGCTTGACCTTCAGTTCGCCCGAGACGACGTGCATGATTTCACGCTCAGCGGTGCCGAACTCGTATTTACCCGGGGCCATGACGCCAATAGTGGCTTTGCCTTCAGCTTGTGTGAACGCAATCGACTTGACGGTGCCGTCGAAGTATTCGTTGACTTTAAACATGGCGATTCCTCGGAATGGGTTAAAAAGGCTGGCCAGTATGCAGAAGCCGTTTTATCCCGTCACGCCCTTTTGTAGAGGCTCGGCGCTGCACTAAACCCGCAGCACCAAGGGCAATAAACGGGCTGTATTGCGCGCATCTTCCAGGGCGCGGTGCTGCTGCCCGCTGAACTGCATGCCGGCCAGTTGCAAGGCACTGTTAAGGCCCAGGGGCTGTTTTAGCTGGCGGACCTGGGCAAATTGTTGCTTGAGGTTCATATGCGGCAAACGTGCCAGGGCGCTGTCCAGCTGCTTTTGTTGCCATTCCTGTTCCAGTTGCTTGCGGTCGTACTCACCCCAACTGGCCCAACCTTCCAGTTTGGGCAGATGCTGGCCCAGCCAGCGCTCGAACTGCTCCCAAACCTGTCCGGTCGGGCTGGCGTTATCAATATTGGCTTGGGTGATATGGGTTAATTGACGGCAAAAAGCGGTCAGCAGCGGGCGCCGTTGCGGCCGTACAAAACGCTGAAAGTGGTCTATTTCGCGTCCGGCACGCGTGACCACGCTGGCACCGATTTCGATGACTTCCATTTCTTCCAGAGGCCAGCCGCCGTCATCGGTGGTGGCTTCCAAGTCAATTACCAGCCAGTGAGGCATGTGCAGCTTTCCTTAAACAACATCGGCATTGAGGATGCAGCGTAGCTAATGCGCAGCCACGGGGCACTTAATTTGTAGTGGGCCACACCACGTTTGCTTGCTAGTCTAAGCGCGCTTAAATTACGGTCGTACTCGATCTCAGGTCCTGTACCCATTAATAAGTTCCAGTCGCGGGCGTCCCCGATGTGCATAGCGTTTAAGTGTTTGCCAATGTGGATGGTCCGCAGTGTGTTGCTGGCGCTGAGTGTCACCTTGATGTCGCCGGTGTGGGCCGCGCAGGAAATTCGCGTCGGTGCGGCGCATTTTCCGCCGTATATCGTGCGCCCGGAACGCGGTTCCGACACGGGCTTGCTGCAAAAATTGCTGAGCGCGATGAATGAGTTGCAGAGCGATTATAAATTCACCGCCGTCCCCACTTCGCTGGCGCGGCGGGTGCGTGACTTTGATCAAGGGCGCGTTGACCTGATCCTCTTTGAAAGCTCCAACTGGGGCTGGCAGGGGGTCGATTACGATTCTGTCGACCTTGGCCTTGTTGACTCGGAAGTGTTTATTGCCAAGCAACAGCCGGGGCGTGACCAGTCTTACTTTGATGATTTAAAGGGGAAACGGCTGGCGCTTTTTTCCGGTTATCACTACGCCTTTGCAGACTTCAATCCTGCCCCCAGCTACTTGCTTAACCACTTTGACGCGACCTTGACCTACTCCCACGAAAGCAACCTGCAGATGGTTTTACGCGGGCGGGTAGACATGACCTTGATGACCCGGTCGAACCTCAATGACATGCTCAGACACAATCCGCAGTATAAATCTCGCGTGCTGATATCTGACCGTGCCGACCAGCGCTACCATCACTACGCCTTCATTCGGCCCCATGGCCCGATCAAAGCCGAAGAAGTGACCAAGCTGATCAAAACGCTCAAGGACAATGGCCAGTTAAAAGCGATTTTTGCCCCTTACAATATTGAACTCGTCGAGACCGAGTCCTAAATTTTGCCCCGCGGCCAACGTCACACAGCCTAACTGTTGACGATAATCGTGAGTCCAAAATGACTGCTTCCGTTTCGCACCCGCAGCGCCCGGCCAAACCCCAGGGCGAAGTTTATCGGCGCTTCGACCCACAGCTTGGTGCCTGGATCTCCTTGCGTACGCTGGACATCGAGCTTGACCTCGAACGCTTCAACCGCTGGCAAAACACCCCGCGAGTGTTGGCCTTCTGGGATGAAGGGGGCAGCCTTGAGGACCATCGCCAGTACCTCGAAAAACTGGCCAACGACCCGCACACCCTGACCTTGATCGGTTGCTTTGACGACCAGCCGTTTGCCTATTTCGAAGCCTATTGGGCTAAAGAAGATCGCATCGCTCCCTTTTATGACGCAGGCGACTACGACCGTGGCATTCATATGCTGGTGGGGGAGCAGGCCCATCGCGGGCCGCATAAGGTTGCCAGTTGGTTATCCGCCTTGACCGACTACCTGTTGCAGGATGACCCGCGCACCCGGCGCATCGTGGCCGAGCCCCGCGCCGACAACGCCAAAATGATTGGTTACATGCAGTCGCAAGGCTATAAGCGGATCAAGGAATTCGACTTCCCGCACAAACGGGCGGCCTTGATGGTGCTGGAAAGGACAATCGAAAACCAACGCTAAAGCGACGTTCATTTTGTAGGAGCGAGCTCGCCTCGCGATCTTTTGATCTTCTCTAGATCTTCAAAGATCGCGAGCCCTCTCACAAAGAAGCTGATTTCAGCGGCGACTAAAGGTATCTGGCTGGCTGCCCGAAACCTTGCGGCAGTGAATCAGCGCGTCGCGAATCATGAAGTTGACCAGTGTCGGCGACACCCCCAACTCTTTGGCGATGTCCTTTTGCTGCACACCGTGCAAGCGGTACATCTCAAACGCATAACGGGTGCGGCTTGGCAGCTCGGTCAGCGCGTCGGCGATGTTTTCCAGGGTCGAAAAATTGATATGCGAGGTTTCTGGCGAGGCGCCATTGATCACCACATTCAAGCCTTCCTCTTCTGTGCCCGAGTATTTCTGCTCCAGTGCCTGCTTGCGGTAGTGATCAATCGCCAGGTTGCGCACGATCTGGAACAGATAGCTCAGCTGCGCCTTGAATGATGAAGTGATCTGCGGCGCGGACTGCAAACGGAAGAAAGCGTCCTGCACCACGTCTTCGGCCCGAGATCGGCAGCCGGTGATCCGCGCTGCAATTTTGACCAGGATTAATCGGTTGTCGACAAAGGCTTGAAGTAAGGGTGAGTCACACCTGCTTGTGGACATTTGTTCCGTCATGGAGATCACCTGTGGCTAGTGAAAACGTGCGGGCCATTGCTCGGTTGGCGCCGTCACAGTGCGAAACAAACTAGGCTTAATGATAATGATTGTCAATTGAGAAAGGTAATTAATACCGATCCCTTCAAGAGATTGAGAAAAGCCTCACATCCCGTGCAGTTCGCTACAAATGGCCACTACCGGAAGGGCTAATTATTTGCCTAGGTCAACCGTTCACAAGGGGCGAAGGTCTGTGTTGCAGACCTGCGATGAACGGTTAACACAGGAGGGTGATATGGCGTTTGCATGTGTACGGGCGGCGTTTTACGGCGGTGGTGCAGACCATGACTGAAGTCATCCAGCTGCGCTTGTTTTGCCTGCCTTACTCCGGCGCCAGCGCCATGGCTTACAGCCGTTGGCGCCGCTTGCTGCCCACTTGGCTGCAGGTGCGCCCGCTGGAATTACCGGGGCGCGGGATGCGTATGGACGAGCCCTTGCAGAGCGATATTCGCGCATTGGCCGGCCAGTTGGCCGACGAAATCAGCCCGGAACTGGACCGCCCTTACGCGTTGTTCGGCCACAGCCTGGGCGGTCTGTTGGCCTTTGAACTGGCCCACGCCCTGCGTGAGCGCGGGCTGCCCGAGCCGCTGGCCTTGTTTGCATCTGCCACGGCCGGTCCGGCCCGCCGAGATGTCAGCGAGTACGCGGTGGCCAAGACCAACGCGCAACTGATCGAACGCTTGCGCGAACTCAACGGCACCCCTGAAGAGGTGCTGGCCAATGCCGAGCTGATGCACCTGATGCTGCCGATACTGCGCGCCGACTTCCTCTTGTGCGGCAGTTTCAGGCACGACCGGCGGGCGCCGTTGTCGCTGCCGATTCACGTGTTTGGTGGCAAGCAAGACAGCGTGCGCGCCGAGCAACTGCTCGATTGGCAGGCCGACACCAGCCGCGCGTTTTCCCTGGACATGTTTGAAGGCCATCACTTTTTTCTGCACCAGCAAGAAACCGCCTTGTTGCGTTGCCTGCGCCGCTACGCCGAAGAACACCTGCTGCGCCAGCGTCAGCAACAGGCTCGGCGGGTGCCCGGCTAAAGCGGCGCCGTGCTTTCTCGTCTCTCAAATACACCGAATTTATGCAAAGCCGACTTCAGGCAGGAAATCCCATGATGGACGCGTTCGAACTCCCTGGCACCTTGGCCCAAGCCCTGCAACAACGTGCAGCCCAGACCCCGGATCGACTGGCATTACGCTTTTTGAGCGATGACCAGAGTGCCAGCCAGGTGCTGACCTATGCTGACCTGGACTTACGTGCGCGGACTTTTGCCGCAGCCTTGCAGGCCAATGCAGCGGTGGGTGATCGCGCGGTCTTGCTGTTGCCCAGCGGCCCGGACTACGTCGCGGCATTTTTTGCCTGCCTGTATGCCGGAGTGATCGCCGTTCCGGCGTATCCGCCGGAGTCGTCGCGCCGCCATCATCAGGAGCGTTTGCTGTCGATCCTGAGCGACGCCGAACCGCGCGTACTCCTGACCAGCAGCCATTTGCGCGAGTCCTTGCTGGCCCTGCCCGAACTCACCTGCGCCGAGGCGCCCGCGTTGCTGTGTGTCGACAGCCTTGAACCGAGTCTGGCGCAAGGCTGGCAGCCGGTGGTGTTGCAGGCCGAAGACATCGCCTTTTTGCAATACACCTCAGGCTCCACCGCCATGCCCAAGGGCGTGCAAGTCACCCACGGCAATCTGGTGGCTAACGAGTTGCTGATTCGCCGTGGATTTGGCATCGACCTCAACCCCGACGACGTGATTGTCAGCTGGTTGCCGCTGTACCACGACATGGGCTTGATCGGCGGCCTGCTGCAACCGATTTTCAGCGGTGTGCCGTGCATCCTGATGTCGCCCGCGTACTTTTTGACCCGCCCGCTGCGTTGGCTCGAAGCCATCAGCGAATACGGTGGGACCATCAGCGGCGGGCCGGATTTTGCCTATCGGCTGTGCAGCGAGCGGGTCAGTGAAAACGCACTGGCCGGGCTGGACTTAAGCCGCTGGCGCGTGGCCTATTCAGGTTCTGAGCCGATCCGCCAGGACACCCTGGATCGTTTTGCCGAAAAATTTGCCCCGTGCGGTTTTGACTCCGCCAGCTATTTCGCCTCTTACGGGCTGGCCGAGGCTACGTTGTTTGTCGCCGGCGGGCAGCGCGGGCAGGGCATCCCGGCCCTGAACCTGAATGAGCTGGAACTGGCCAACAACCGCATCGTGCCGGGCGACGGCAGTGCGGTGATCAGCTGTGGCACTCAGCAGCCGCAACATGCGGTGCAAATCGTCGACCCGCACTCGTTCGAGCCCTTGGCGGATAACCGCGTCGGTGAAGTCTGGGCCTGCGGGCCAAGCATCGCCCACGGCTACTGGCGCAACCCGCACGCCAGCGCCCAGACGTTTGTTGCGCATCAGGGCGCCACATGGCTGCGCACCGGCGATCTGGGTTTTATCCATGAAGGCCAGCTGTACATCACCGGGCGCTTGAAAGACCTGCTGATCGTGCGCGGGCATAACCTCTACCCTCAAGACATTGAAGCCACCATCGAGCGTGAAGTCGAAGTGGTACGCAAAGGCCGTGTGGCGGCGTTCGCGGTCAATGTCAAAGGCGAGGAGGGAATCGGCATTGCCGCCGAAATCAGCCGCAGCGTGCAAAAAATCATGTCTGCGAACGCCCTGATCACGGCCATTCGCCAGGCCGTGGCCGAAGCCTGCCAACAAGCACCGAGCGTGGTCGTACTGCTCAATCCTGGGGCGCTGCCAAAAACCTCCAGCGGCAAACTGCAACGCTCGGCCTGCCGCAGCCGTCTGGCCGATGGCAGCCTCGACAGCTACGCGCAGTTTCCGTCAGACGACGCTCAGCCGGCCAACCATGATCTGGCGCAGCCAGCCCATCACTTGGAGGCGCTGATCGCGTGGATCTGGTGCGAGCATTTGCAGGTCGAGCAAGTGGCCGCTGATGATCATTTCTTCCTGTTGGGCGGCAACTCGATTCTGGCCACGCAAACCATCGCCCGCCTGCGTGAAGAACTGAAACTGGAACTTAACCTGCGCCTGTTGTTCGAGGCGCCGACCTTGAGCGCCTTCACGGCTCGGGTCGCGGCGTTGCAGCAGGATGGTGGTCTGGCCCAAGGCAGCATCGTCGGCTTGAGCCGCGATGAGGCGCTGCCACAATCGCTGGCGCAAAACCGTTTGTGGTTTATGTGGCAGCTCGACCCGCAGAGCAGCGCCTACACCATTCCCGGCGCCTTGCGCTTGCGCGGCGAGTTGAACGAAACCGCGCTGTGCAGCATCTTCGCGCACTTGGTCGAACGCCACGAAGCCCTGCGCACGCGCTTTTATGAGCGCGATGGCCAAGCCTGGCAGCGGGTTGAGGCCGCCGCAGATTTTGACTTGCAGGTCATCGACATCAGCGACTTGCCCGCCGCCGAACGAGAAGCGCGGGCGCAACAGATCCGCGAAGACGAAGCCCGCACCCAGTTCGACTTGAGCAACGGCCCGCTGTTTTGGGTCACCTTGGTCAAGCTCGATGACGAAGAGCACCAACTGCTGCTGACCTTGCACCACATCATCGCGGACGGCTGGTCGCTCAACCTGCTCATCGACGAGTTCTCGCGGCTATATGCGGCGGCCTGCCTGGAGCAACCGTTAGCGCTGGCGCCGCTGGCTTTGCAGTACGCCGACTACGGCAGTTGGCAGCGCCAATGGCTGGCCCAGGGCGAAGCCGAGCGCCAGCTCCGTTACTGGAAACAACAGCTGGGCGACGAGCAGCCGACCTTGCAACTGGCCACCGATTACCCGCGTTCGGCCACGCAGCAACACAGCGCGTCGCGCTACAGCGTGCGCCTGGAGGCACCGCTTGCCGAGGCGTTACGTGAGACGGCGAAGGCCCATGACAGCACGCCATTTATGCTGCTGTTGGCGACGTTCCAGACCTTGTTGTATCGCTATACCGGCCAGCGCGATATTCGCATTGGCGTGCCGAGCGCCAACCGTCCGCGTCAGGAAACCCATGGCCTGATCGGCTTTTTCATCAATACCCTGGTGTTGCGTGCGCAACTGGACGGGCGCCTGCCGTTTGCCCAATTGCTCCAGCAAACCCGCCTTGCCACGCTGGATGCCCAAGCGCATCAGGACCTGCCTTTTGAGCAGTTGCTGGAAGCCTTCCCGCAGGCCCGCGAACACGGCCTGTTCCAGGTGTTGTTCAATCATCAGCAACGCGACCTGAGTGCTTTACGGCGTTTGCCGGGCTTGCTCGCCGAAGAGCTGGAATGGCACAGCCGCGAAGCCAAATTCGACCTGCAGTTGCACAGCGAAGAAGACCGTCAGGGCCGCCTGAAACTGTCGTTCGACTACGCCGATGAGCGGTTTGAGGCCAGCACCATTGCGCAACTGGCCGAGCATTTTGTCAGCCTCTTGCGCCAAGTCTGCGCCGACAGCCATAAGGCCCTGGCTGACCTGCACCTGCTTAGCCCGCAGCAGTTGCTTGAACAGGCGCGCTGGAGCGAAGCGCCATGTGCTCCCGCGCAGCAATGGCTGCCCCAGCAGCTTGAACAGCAAGCACAGCTCACCCCGGACCACATCGCCCTGCTGTGGGACGGCGGCAGCCTCGATTACGCCCATCTGCATGGGCAGGCCAACCGCCTGGCCAACTACCTGCGTGACAAAGGCGTGGGCCCGGATGTGCCGGTGGCGATTGCCGTTGAACGCTCGCCGCAACTGCTGATCGGCCTGCTGGCGATTCTCAAGGCGGGCGGCGCCTATGTGCCGCTCGACCCGGACTACCCGCCCGAGCGTCTGGCCTACATGCTGCAGGATTGCGGTGCGGCACTGTTGCTGACCCAAAGCCATCTGCTGCCGCGTTTGCCCAATGTCGAAGCCCTTAGTGTGATCGCCATGGACGGCCTCAATCTCGACAGCTGGTCCGCCCATGCGCCGGGGCTGCACCTGCACGGCGACAACCTGGCCTACGTGATTTACACCTCGGGCTCGACCGGCCAGCCCAAAGGCGTCGGCAACACCCATGCGGCCCTGAGTGAGCGTTTGCAGTGGATGCAAGCCACCTACGGCCTGGGCGCCGACGATGTGCTGATGCAAAAGGCCCCGATCAGTTTTGACGTGTCCGTGTGGGAGTGCTTCTGGCCGTTGATCACCGGTTGCCGTCTGGTGCTGGCCGGGCCGGGAGAGCACCGCGACCCGCAGCGCATCGCGCAGTTGGTGCAGCAGTTCGGGGTGACCACCTTGCACTTTGTGCCGCCGCTGTTGCGCCTGTTTGTCGATGAACCGCAGGCCTTGCAGTGTCGCACGTTGCGTCGGCTTTTCAGTGGCGGCGAAGCCTTGCCCGCCGAGCTGCGCAATCGTGTGCTGCAACAATTACCCGACGTGCAGTTGCATAACCGCTACGGCCCGACGGAGACCGCGATCAACGTCACCCACTGGCAGTGTGCTCTTGATGACGGCGAGCGTTCGCCCATTGGCCGACCCTTGGGCAACGTGGTGTGCCGGGTACTCGACAGCGAATTGAACCCGCTGCCGGTGGGTGTGCCGGGGGAATTGTGCATCGGCGGCATTGGCCTGGCGCGGGGCTATCTGGAGCGTCCGGGGCTGACGGCTGAGCGCTTTATTGCCGACCCGCAGGGCGAGCCGGGTGCACGGCTGTACCGCACCGGTGATCAGGTGCGCTGGAACCGCGATGGCGCTCTCGACTACCTCGGGCGGCTGGATCAGCAGGTCAAACTGCGCGGTTTTCGCGTCGAGCCGCAAGAGATCGAAGCGCGCTTGCTGGCCCAGCCTGAGGTGGCGCAGGCGGCGGTATTGATTCGCGACACCCAGGCCGGGCCGCAACTGATCGGTTACTACACGGCGCTCGACGGGGCGCTGCCCGAGGCCGAGCACAGCATGCAACTCAAAGCCGCACTGGCCGCCGAACTGCCGGATTACATGGTCCCCGCGCAGTTGTTGCGTCTTGAGCGCATGCCCCTGAGCCCGAGTGGCAAGCTGGATCGCCGGGCGTTGCCGGAGCCCGTGTGGCACGTGCGCGAGCATGTCGAGCCACAGACTGAACTGCAACAACGCATCGCCGCAATCTGGCGCGAAGTGCTGGGGCAGGCCCGAATTGGCCTCAATGATGACTTCTTCGCCCTGGGCGGGCACTCGCTGCTGGCTACACAAATCGTTGCCCGGGTGCGTCAGGCCTGTGACGTTGAACTGGCCTTGAGAATCCTGTTTGAAGCCAGCGAGCTGGGCACATTTGTCGAGCAGGTAGAGCGAATCCAGGACAGCGGCCAGCGCAACACGCAACTGCCGATTCAGTTGGTGGATCGCAGCCAGCCAGTGGCGCTGTCGTACTCTCAGCAGCGCATGTGGTTCCTCTGGCAGATGGAGCCCGACAGCCCGGCCTACAACGTCGGCGGCATGGCGCGTTTGACCGGCTTGCTGGACGTCGAGCGATTCGAGGCGGCATTGCAGGCATTGCTAATGCGCCACGAAACCCTGCGCACCACGTTCCCCAGCGTCAATGGCGTGCCTTGCCAACAGGTGCACCGCGACACGCGCCTGAGTATGGGCTGGCTGGACCTCAGCACCCTCGACGACGGCGCCCGTGAGCAGCGTTTGCAGGCCCTGGCCGACAGCGAGGCGCATCAGCCGTTTGACCTGGAGCGCGGGCCGTTGCTGCGCGCCCACATGGTCAAGGCCGCCGCCCGCGAGCACTACTTTGTCCTGACCTTGCATCACATCGTCACTGAAGGTTGGGCGATGGATATTTTTGCCCGCGAACTGGGCGAGTTGTACGAAGCGTTTGTGGATGATCGCGCCTCGCCATTGTTGCCGCTGGCCGTGCAATACCTTGACTACAGCGTGTGGCAACGCCAGTGGCTAGAGTCGGGCGAGCGTCAGCGCCAGCTCGATTACTGGACCACCAAACTCGGCACCGAGCATCCGCTGCTCGAACTGCCCGGCGACCGGCCTCGACCTGCGGTGCAAAGCCATCAGGGCGGGTTGTACCGCTTTGACCTCAGCGACGAGTTGGCCGCGAAGCTGCGTGGGTTCAATGCCGAACACGGCCTGACCCTGTTCATGACCATGACCGCCACTCTGGCGCTGCTGCTCTACCGCTACAGCGGCCAGACCGACCTGCGCATCGGCGCGCCGGTGGCCAACCGCATCCGCCCCGAAAGCGAAGGGCTGATCGGGGCTTTCCTCAACACCCAGGTACTGCGCTGTGAGCTGGATGGCCACATGCGCGTGGCGCAATTGCTGGAGCAGGTGCGCCAGACCGTCATCGAAGGCCAGTCGCACCAGGACTTGCCGTTTGATCATCTGGTCGAAGCTCTGCAACCTCCGCGCAGCGCCGCTTACAACCCGCTCTTTCAAGTGATGTGCAACGTGCAGCGCTGGGAGTTCCAGCAAAGCCGGACACTGGCAGGCATGACCGTGGAGTTTTTGCCCAACGATGCGCGGGCGACCAAGTTCGACCTCAACCTGGAAGTCACTGACCTCGACCACCGCTTTGGCTGCTGCCTCACCTACAGCACTGAATTGTTTGATGAGCCGCGCATCGCCAGCATGGCCGAGCACTGGCGCAATCTGCTGCACGCGCTGCTGGCCGACCCGCAACAACGGCTGAGCGAGTTGCCGCTGTTGGATGGCGCTGAACAACAGCGCTTGCTTAACGGGCTGGCCCCTGCGGCGGGTGAGCAGCGTCTCGATCACTGCGTGCATGTTCTGTTTGCCGAGCAAGCCCGTATGCGCCCTGAGGCCATCGCCTTGACCTTCGCCGGGCAACACGTGAGCTACGCCGAACTTGAAGGTCGCGCCAATCAGTTGGCCTGGAAGCTGCGCGAGCTGGGCGTAGGCCCGCAGTTGCGGGTGGGGCTGGCACTGGAACGCTCGCTGGACATGGTCGTCGGCCTGCTGGCGATCCTCAAGGCGGGCGGCGCCTACGTGCCGCTCGACCCGGAATACCCGCTGGAACGCTTGCAGTACATGATCGAAGACAGCGGCATCAGCGTGTTGTTGAGCCATCACAGCCTGTTTGCCGCGCTGGGTGAATTGCCCTCAAGCGTCGTGCGCTGGAGTCTCGAAGACGACGGCCCGGAACTGGCCGCGTACCCGTCCAGCGAACTGCCGTTTATCAACCTGGCGCAGCATCAGGCGTATTTGATTTACACCTCAGGCTCCACCGGCCAGCCCAAAGGCGTGGTGGTGTCCCACGGCGAGATCGCCATGCATTGCCAGGCGGTGATTGAGCGGTTTGGCATGCGGGCGGATGACTGTGAACTGCACTTTTATTCGATTAACTTCGACGCCGCCACCGAGCGTTTGCTGGTGCCGCTGCTCAGTGGTGCGCGGCTAGTGCTGAGGGCGCAAGGGCAGTGGGAC
This sequence comes from Pseudomonas sp. PS01297, assembly GCF_029959305.1. Classification (NCBI taxonomy): domain Bacteria; kingdom Pseudomonadati; phylum Pseudomonadota; class Gammaproteobacteria; order Pseudomonadales; family Pseudomonadaceae; genus Pseudomonas; species Pseudomonas sp. PS01297. The sequence continues at coordinate 83,847 of NZ_JASCPQ010000008.1, read as the reverse complement.
GCCGAAGCGATCTGCCAGCTGATCCGTGAGCAACAGGTCAGCATTCTGGGTTTCACTCCCAGCTACGGCAGCCAATTGGCCCAGTGGCTGGCCAGCCGTGTGCAGACATTGCCGGTGCGCATGTGCATCACTGGCGGCGAAGCACTGACCGGCGAGCACTTGCAGCGCATCCGTTCGGCCTTCCAGCCGAGCGTGTTTTTCAATGCCTACGGCCCGACCGAAACCGTGGTCATGCCGCTGGCCAGCCTGGCCCCGGAACAGCTGGCCGATGGTGCCGCCACTGTGCCAATCGGTGAGGTCATCGGTGCGCGGGTGGCCTACATTCTCGACAGCCATCTGGCGCTGGTGCCCCAAGGCGCCACCGGCGAACTGTACATTGGCGGCGCCGGGCTGGCGCAGGGTTATCACCAGCGTCCGGGGCTGACGGCCGAACGCTTTGTGGCAGACCCGTTTGCGCGCAATGGCGGGCGCTTGTACCGCACTGGCGATCTGGTGCGCCAACGCGCTGACGGTCTGGTGGAATACCTGGGACGGGTCGATCATCAGGTCAAAATCCGGGGTTTCCGCATCGAACTGGGCGAGATCGAAAGCCATTTGCTCGGGCATCCGGCGGTACGCGAAGCCGTGGTGCTGGCGCTGGACATGCCGGGTGGCAAGCAACTGGCGGCCTGGCTGGTGTGTGATGAACAGGCCGAGGCGGGTGCGTTGCGCGGAGCGCTCAAGGTCCGGCTCAAGGCGCAACTGCCGGATTACATGGTGCCCGCGCACTTGATGCTGCTGGACAGCATGCCGCTGACCGCCAACGGCAAACTCGACCGCCGCGCCTTGCCGGCGCCCGATGTTGAGCTCAATCGCCAGCATTACGTGGCCCCGCGCAATGCGCTGCAAGCCAGTTTGGCCAAGGTGTGGGGCGAGGTGCTGAACCTTGAACATGTCGGCCTCAATGACAACTTTTTCGAGCTGGGCGGCGACTCGATCCTGTCGATTCAAGTGGTCAGCCGCGCCCGGCAATTGGGGATTCACTTCAGCCCCCGTGACCTGTTCCAGCATCAAACCGTGCAAGCGTTGGCGAGCGTTGCGACCCAGACCGAGCAACTGACCGCCGAGCAGGGCGTACTCACTGGCGAATCGGCACTGACGCCGATTCAGCAGTGGTTCTTTGATACCGACATGCCGCAACGCGGGCACTGGAACCAGTGCGTGCTGCTGCAACCTGCCGAACCTCTTGAGCCTGCCTTGCTGGAGCGGGCGCTGCTGGCCCTGGTGATGCATCACGACGCCTTGCGCTTGAGCTTTGAGCAACGCAACGGGCAATGGCAGGCGCAGTACCTGGGCGCTGCGCCGCAACCGTTGCTGTGGCAAGCCTGCGTGGCGGACCTGCAAGACTGCGCCGGGCTGTTTAACGACGCGCAACGCAGCCTCGATTTGCACGCAGGGCCTCTGCTGCGCGCGGTACTCGTCGATGGCCCGCACGGGGAGCAACGCCTGTTGCTGGCGGTTCACCATCTGGCCGTCGACGGGGTGTCCTGGCGGGTCTTGCTGGAAGACTTGCAGGCGCTGTATCGCCAGCAGCCACTGCCCGCGAAAACCAGCGCATTCAGGGCGTGGACCAATCGTTTGCACGCTTATGCCAGCAGTGATTCGCTGCGTGAAGAGCTGGGCGTGTGGCAAGAGCACCTCAAGTGGCCAGCGGTGGAGCTACCGGGCGTTAACCGCCATGGCGGGCGGCAACATCTGCACGGGCAAACGCTCAGTGTGCGCCTCGACGAGACGCGCACCCGGCAACTGCTGCAACAGGTGCCCAGCGCCTATCGCACGCAGATCAACGATGTGCTGCTGACCGCGCTGGCGCGGGTGATCTGCCGCTGGACCGGCCAACCGTCGACCCTGGTGCAACTTGAAGGTCACGGCCGCGAAACCCTGTTCGATGACATCGACTTGAGCCGCACTGTTGGCTGGTTCACTAGCGCTTATCCGCTGCGCCTGACGCCTAACAGCAACCAAGGGCAGGGCGCTTCGATCAAGGCCATCAAGGAGCAACTGCGACGCGTGCCGCACAAAGGCCTGGGTTACGGCGTGTTGCGCTACCTGAGCGAGCCGGCCACGGGGCAAGCCCTGGCCGCGCTGCCCGAGGCGCCGATCACCTTTAACTACCTTGGCCAGTTTGACCAGAGCTTTGCCAGCGATGCACTGTTCCACCCGCTGGACGAGCCGACCGGCGCAGCCCACGATCCGCAGGCACCATTGCCCAACGAGTTGAGCATCGACAGCCAGGTGTATGGCGGCGAATTGGTTTTGCGTTGGACCTTCAGCGCCGAGCGCTATCAGCCCCAAGCCATTGAAGCGCTGACCCGGGACTACCTCGCGGAGCTTGAAAGCCTGATTGCCCACTGCCTGAGCAGCGATGCGGGCGGCTTGACGCCATCGGACTTCCCGCTGGCCAAGCTCAGCCAGGCGCAACTCGACAGCTTGCCGGTGGCAGCAGGCCAGATTGAAGACGTGTACCCCATGACCCCGATGCAAGAGGGCATGTTGCTGCACACCTTGCTCGAACCGGGCACCGGGCTGTACTACATGCAGGACCGCTACCGGATTGACAGCGCCCTCGACCCGCAACGTTTCGCCCAGGCCTGGCAAGCGGTGGTGGCGCGGCATGAGGCCTTGCGTGCGTCGTTCTGCTGGAACGCGGGCGAAGGCATGCTGCAAATCATCCATCGTCCCGGCAACACCGAAGTTGATTACCTCGACTGGAGCCGCGAGCCGCAAGAGAGCCATGAAGAGCGTCTGCAGGCGCTGCTCAAGCGCGAGCGCGAAGCCGGTTTTGATCTGCTCAATCAGGCGCCATTCCACCTGCGCCTGATCCGTGTGGGTGAGGCGCGTTACTGGTTCATGATGAGCAATCACCACATCCTCATTGATGCCTGGTGCCGTTCGCTGTTGATGAGCGACTTTTTTGAAATCTACAGCGCGCTGGGCGAAGGTCGCGCCCCGCAACTGGCCACGCCACCGCGCTATCGCGAGTACATCGGCTGGCTGCAACAGCAAGACCTGCAGCAGGCCAATGCCTGGTGGCAGCGCAACCTGCAAGGCTTTGAAAGGACCACTTACATCCCCAGCGACCGGCCTTTGCTGCGTGAACATGCGGGCGCTAGCGGCGGCATGCTGGTGGGCGACTGCTACACCCGGCTGGAGGTCAGGGATGGCGTGCGGTTGCGTGAACTGGCGCAGCAGCACCAATTGACCATCAACACCTTTGCCCAGGCGGCATGGGCGTTGCTGCTGCGGCGCGTGAGCGGTGAGCGTGACGTGGTGTTTGGCGTTACCGTGGCCGGGCGCCCGGTGCAATTGCCGCAGATGCAGCAGACGGTCGGGCTGTTTATCAACAGCGTGGCGCTGCGTGTGCAGATGCCCGAAGACGGTCAGGTGCTGAGCGTTCGGCAATGGTTGAGCACCTTGCTGGAACACAATATGGAGTTGCGCGAGTACGAGTACTTGCCGCTGGTGACGATTCAGGAGCGCAGCGAACTGCCCAAAGGCCAGCCGCTGTTCGACAGCCTGTTTGTGTTCGAGAACGCGCCGGTCGATATGTCGGTGCTGGACCGGGCCCAGAGCCTGAACGCCACCTCGGATTCGGGCCGTACCCACACCAACTTCCCGCTCACCGCCGTGTGCTACCCCGGCGATGACCTGGGCTTGCACCTGTCTTACGACCAGCGCTTTTTTGAGCGCAGCAGCGTTGAGCGCCTGCTCAGTGAGTTCAAGCGCTTGTTGCTGGCCTTGATGGACGGCATTAATGGCGACATGGCCGACTTGCCCTTGTTGGGCGAGGCCGAGCAGCAGTTCCTTATCGAAGGCTGCAACCAAAGCCAGAGCGAGTACCCGTTGCAGCACAGCTATGCCGAACTGTTCGAAGCCCAAGTGGCAGCGCATCCGCAGCGAATCGCGGCCGCTTGCCTGGAGCAGCAGTGGAGTTACCACGAACTGAACCAGCGCAGTAACCGCCTGGGCCATGCCTTGATCGCAGGCGGTGTGAGTATGGATCAACCGGTGGCGCTGCTGGCGGAGCGCGGGCTGGATTTGCTGGGCATGATCATCGGCAGCTTCAAGGCCGGTGCGGGCTATTTGCCGCTGGATCCGGCGCTGCCGGGGCCGCGTCTGAGCCGCATCTTGGAATTAAGCCGTACGCCGTTGCTGGTCTGCACCCAGGCCTGTCGCGAGCAGGCGCAAGCCTTGCTCGATGAGTCAGGTTGCGCCGTGCGTCCACGGCTACTGGTATGTGAAGACGTGCAAGCCGGGGAGTGGGCGGATCATAACCCGCAGGTCTACAGCGGCCCGGATAACCTCGCTTACGTCATCTACACCTCGGGTTCCACCGGGTTGCCCAAAGGCGTGATGGTCGAGCAACGCGGCATGCTCAACAACCAGTTGAGCAAAGTGCCGTACCTGCAACTGAGCAAGGATGATGTGATCGCGCAGACTGCTTCGCAAAGCTTCGATATTTCGGTGTGGCAGTTCCTCGCCGCACCCTTGTTCGGTGCGCGGGTCGAGATCGTTCCGAATACCATCGCCCACGACCCGCAAGCCCTGCTGGCGCAGGTCAATGCCCAAGGCATCAGCGTGCTGGAAAGCGTGCCGTCGCTGATTCAAGGCATGCTGACCGATGCCCCTGTTGAACTGAACGGCTTGCGCTGGATGCTGCCCACCGGTGAGGCCATGCCGCCAGAACTGGCGCAGCAATGGCTGTTGCGTTACCCCGAGATAGGCCTGGTCAATGCTTATGGCCCGGCCGAATGTTCGGATGACGTGGCGTTCTTCCGCGTTGATCATGGGGCGACTCAAGGCAGCTACTTGCCGATTGGCACGCCGACCGACAACAACCGTCTGTACCTGCTCGACGACGCGCTGCAACTGGTCGCACTCGGCGCGGTGGGTGAGTTGTGCGTGGCAGGCACCGGCGTGGGCCGGGGTTATGTCAGCGACCCGCTGCGCACCGCGCTGGCCTTTGTGCCGAACCCGTTCGGCGCACCGGGTGAGCGTTTGTACCGCACCGGCGACCTGGCGCGGCGGCGCAGCGACGGGGTGCTGGAGTACGTCGGGCGCATCGACCATCAAGTGAAAATTCGCGGTTATCGGATCGAACTGGGCGAAATCGAAGCGCGCCTGCATGAACAACCAGAACTGCGTGATGCGGCGGTCAGTGTGCAGGAAGGGCCCAATGGCAAATACCTTGTCGGCTATCTGGTGGCCGCGCAAACGGCCCTCGGCCTGAGCGAGCGGCTGGATCGGATCAAACAGCGCCTGCGCGCTGAACTGCCGGACTACATGGTGCCGTTGCATTGGCTATGGCTGGAGCGACTGCCCCTCAACGCCAACGGCAAACTCGACCGCAAGGCGCTGCCGGCGATAGACATCGGCCAGTTGCAGCGTGAGGACTACCTGGCGCCACGCACAGATCTGGAACATACCTTGGCGGGCATCTGGAGTGAAGTCCTGAGTGTCGAGCGGGTAGGGGTCAACGACAACTTCTTCGAGCTGGGCGGCCACTCCTTGCTGGCGACACAAATCGCCTCGCGGGTACAGAAAGTACTGCAACGCAACGTGCCGTTACGGGCGATGTTTGAATGCAGTTGCGTGGCCGAGTTGGCGGTGTACATCGAAGGGCTGGAAAGCAGCGAAATCAACGAGGAAAAAGTCGATCGCCTGAACGATCTGATGGCCGAACTCGAAGGGCTGTAACAACACCCCCTGTAGGAGCCGAGCTTGCCTCGCGATCTGTTGATTTTGAACATCAACAGATCGCAGCCTGCGGCAGCTTCAGTGTGAACTGCACGTTGAAAGTTGCTCGCTTCTCGCTACGCTTGGCATCTTTACAGCAAGCCAACGGAATTGTGCATGGAACACACTCATTACAGTGGCGGATGCGTTTGTGGCTCGATCCGGTATGAAGCCTTGGGCCCTGCAGAAAACGCTCATACCTGCTCATGCAAAACCTGCCAGCGGCATACAGGCTCACCGACCGTCGTGTGGGTTGAGTTTGCGCAAGAACGGGTCAAGTGGGTAGGGGCTGGGGGGGCTCCTTCGGTCTTCAGAACCTCGGATTACTCCAGCAGGGCCTTTTGCCCAACGTGCGGAAGTTCGATTGGCGCAATCGATGATGAGCCAACGATTGCATTGCTGATTGGCGGCTTTGATGACAATAACGGCGCCGAGCTGGCGCCGTTGTACCACTCGTTCGACGACATCCGACCACGCTGGTGGTGTTTGACGCCATTAACCCCGTAGTCGCTGCCGAGGTACGAGGCTGCGATAGTTACTTGGGCCCCAAAATCTGCACCAGCTTGTCTGGCGACGGCGCACCTTGCTGTTGTTGCAGGTTGCCTTGGTCGTCCAGATAGAAAATTGCCGGGGTTGCGGACAGTTCCAAGTCGTTCATGAGCTGGGCGTTGGCATCGAGCTTGGCCTGTACGTCAGCCGGGATTTTGCTCAGAGCCTTGAGGGTGCTGGCCTTGCCGGCTTTTTCGTGAGCCTGCAGGGCTTGCTGCGGGTCTTTGGCGGACAACAGGGCGGCAGACTTGCCCGGGCTGTCTTCGCGGATAATGCCCACCATGATGTGGCGCAATTGCACTTTGCCAGAGTCTACCCACGGGCGGGCCTGCTCCCAGAACATGTTGCAGTACGGGCAGTTCGGGTCGCTGAACAGGTAAACGGTGCGCGGCGCATCCTTTTTACCATCCTGGATCCAGTTGCTCTTCTCCATGTTGGCCCAGACCTCTTTGGCCATCGGCGCATAGACCAGCTTTTGCAGCGGCGCCAGGCTCAGGTCTTTGCCGTCGGCGTCATACAGGTTGCCGACCAGCACATTGCCGTCGGCGGTCAGGTACAAGGCCATGCCACGGTTCTGGTACTGCGCGGCATAGCCTTTCAAGCCGCTTGGGGCATCAAAGCTGCCGACGATTTTCGCGCCTTTGGCTTCGATTTTCTTGATGGCTGGAGGCAGTTCTTCAGCCTGCAACACAGGCGACTGCAGCAGGGCAGCGCCAATCAGAGAGGTCAGGCTAAGGGTTAACAGTTTGCGGTTAAGCATGTTTGCGTATTCCTTGCAGGGTCGACCTGTTGGGCCGACTTTGAATGTTCTTTGGTAAAACCTTGCATGGCCTGCGCCAGGCTGGCATCGGACAGTTCGCCCAGATGGCTGCGCAGCAAACGCCCGTCAGCGCTGTAGAAGAGCGTAGTCGGCAGCGCCATGGAGCCGACTTTCTGGGCCAGTTGCCCGCTGCTGTCGAACAGGATGTTGCTCAGGCTCAGACCCTGGGTTTCGAGGAACGTACTGACGCTCTGCATGCTTTCGCCCTGATTGACGAATAAGAACGTCACGTCTTGATGCTGCTTTTGCGCGTTCTGCAGCACCGGCATTTCCCGGCGGCACGGCGGGCACCACGTGGCCCACAAGTTGATGACCAGCGGGCCGCCCTGGTAACTGCTCAGTTGCACCGATTCGCCATTGGCTGTGCGCAAGGTGAGTTCAGGCAGGCGCGAACCCTGCTCATAGAGGCTGGAAGACAGGCTGGCCAAAATCCAGAAGGTCAGGCCGGTACTCAACCCCCAGGCCAATGGGCGGCGCAAGCCCGCACGGCGCCAACCCCAGAGCACCGCACCCGCCACCACGGCCACCAGGCCGGGCCAGACCATAAAACCGCCGTCACGCAAATCGAGCATTTTCAACGGGCTGTTCTGGAAGTGGGGCCAGAAGGCGAGCACAAAACCGATACGCGCCACGAGCAAGCCCAGCAAAAACAGGGCAAACAACACTGACTCAGGGTTCTCGCCGCCACGTTTGGCCACCCGCCAACCGACCAGCGTCGCCAGGGCGAGGGCCAGGATCAGCAGCAGGTGGTTAATTGCCAAGGCAAACGAACCGATGGTCAGGGTGAGCATTTATGGGGTTTCCCGAGTGGCATTCCAGTTTTTCAAAAAAGTCTCGGCGTTGACTTCGCCGGTGATCCGCTGCCCACGACGCTCAACCCCATTGGGCCCTATCCAGACAAAACTGGGCGGGCCGGGTACCTGGTAACGGCTGAGCAATTCGCGGCTGGCGACATTATCGGCGGTCACATCAAGACGCAACAGTCGTACGCCCTGCAAAGCCGATTGCACCTCTGGTTTGGCGAACACCTGTTTTTCCATGACTTTGCACGACACGCACCAGTCGGCGTAGTAGTCGAGCAACACCCATTGCCCCTCGGCCTTCGCGCTGGCCAGTTCACGGTCGAGACTAGCCGGGTCGTTGAGGGTAATGAAGTCGCCATGGTCATTGCTGACCGTGGTGCCGATCACGGTTTTAACGGTGTACACCTGCAACGGTTGCCCCAGGTCGGTGCCGCCACCGGCGGCCCCTATCAGCATCAAACCACCCCAAATCCCGGCCAGCAGGCTCAAGGGATTAAACAGCGGCTTGGCGCGGGCGAAGTGTTGCGCTTGTTGCCACAGGCTGCTGGCAAAAATAATCAGCAACACGCCCCACAGCCCCAACCACAGGGTTTCACTGACCACCGGGCGCAGCAACAGCAGGGCCGTAGCGAGGAACAGGAAGCCAAACAGCCCTTTGGTCAGATCCATCCAGGCGCCCGGCTTGGGCAAAAAGCGGCTGCCCACCGTCACCAGCAACAACAGCGGCATGCCAATCCCGACACCCATCACAAACAGCACGAGGCCACCTTCAACCGCATTGCCGCTCTGCGCGATGTACAGCAGGGCGCCTGCCAGCGGGGCCGTCATGCACGGGCCCACCAGCAAACCCGACAAGGCGCCGAGGATGCCTGCACCCAGCAGGCTGCCGCCTTTACGGCCACGGCCGGCGTTTTCGAGGCGGTCGCGTAAGGCGGCCGGTACTTGCAGTTCAAAAAAGCCGAACATCGGCAGCGCCAGTACCACGAACAGGGCGGCAAAGCTTGCGAGCAACCAGGGTTGTTGCAGTAGGGCCTGCAAGTTGGCGCCCAGCAGGGCGGCCAAAACACCCAGGCCTGCATACACCAGCGCCATGCTCACTACGTAACTGCTGGCGACGGCGAAACCGCGCCCGGCGCTGGCACCGCTGCCCACCACCAGCCCGGCCAGAATCGGCAGCATGGGCAATGAGCACGGAGTAAAGGCCAGCAACAAGCCCAGGCCGAAGAACAGCAACAAGCTCCAGCCCAACGAACGCTGCTGCAAGCTGGCCGCCAGTGACTGGTCCTGGGCCTGGCCTTGAGCGGCGACAGGTTGTGCGCCGCCCAGATCAACCACCTGGCTTTGCGGCGGGTAGCACAGACCGGCATCAGCGCAGCCTTGCCAGCTCACTTTGACCTGGCCGCTGGCACCCGCCGGGATCAGCACGTCGACCTGATTGCGATAGACCTGGCTGGCACCAAAAAACTCGTCATTGTGCTCCTCACCCTGGGGCAAGGCGGGGGTATGCGCAGCGTCCAGACCGTCAAACTTGAAGCGTTTTTGATACAAATAGTAGTTGTTGGCAATCTGCCAGCTCAGCCGGGTTTCGCCCGATGGCAACACTTCGCTGCTGAAGGCGAATGCCTTGGCCACCGGCAAGAAGTCGACTTTCTGGGCAAAAGGATCATTACTGGCTTGCGCCTGGCTGAAGCCCGTCAGCAGTAGAAACAAAAAAATAAACAAACGGTGCATACGCCCAGCCTTGGTCTTTATGAATAGGCAACACCTTGGCGACACATGATTAACCGAGTGTTAATAGGGTCGCGAAACTGACAAGCGCTTTAAACAAAGCAGGTGCACTACATTTATAGGGTGGATAATCCGCCCTTAATCCCATGATTTTTTAATCAGCCTATTTACGCGGGTATGAGCATGCACGTACTGGTTTGCGAAGACGATGAACTGATTGCCAGCGGCATTGTGGCCGGGCTGACGGCGCAGGGGCTGACGGTTGAACATGTCGGCACCGCCAGCGCAGCCAAAGCCATGCTCAAGGCCGCAGAGTTTGATGTGATGGTGCTTGACCTGGGGTTGCCTGACGAAGACGGCCTCAAGCTGTTGCAGCAACTGCGTCATCAAGGCTATGCACTGCCCGTGCTGGTGCTGACCGCCCGTGACTCGGTCACCGACCGGGTGGACGGCCTGCAAGCCGGGGCCGATGACTATTTGCTAAAGCCCTTTGACCTGCGTGAACTGGCTGCCCGCCTGCACACCTTGTTGCGCCGGGTGGCCGGGCGCAGCGTCAATTTGATCGAGCACGGGCAATTGAGCTACGACCCCAGCCGCCGCATTACCTTACTGGGCGGTCAGCCGGTCGACCTGTCGCGACGTGAGCAGGCGCTGCTGCAAGCTTTGCTGCATAACCGTGGGCGCGTGTTGTCGGCCGAGCAGCTCAAAGACAGCATCTACGGCTTTGGCGACGAACTGGAGAGCAATGCCCTGAACGTTCATATCCATCACCTGCGCTCCAAACTGGGCAAAGGTATCGTCGAAACCGTGCGCGGCCTCGGTTATCGTCTGGGCACTGCCGACGGTGCCGAGCGACCATGATGAGCATGCGTCTGCGTTTGAGCCTGACCATTGGCTCGGCGTTTGTGTTGATCTGGGCGCTGGCGGCGGCCTGGATGCTCAGTGACTTGCGTCAGCAAATGATGTTCTCCCTGGACCAGCGTCTGGTGGCGTCCGCGCGCATGGTGGCGGGGCTGCTTGAGCAATTGCCGCAGTTGCCGGTGAAGGGCGAGGGTACTCATTTCAGCGCGGAACAACTGACCATCCCGGGCGGTATGGCGTGCCAGGTGAGTTCGTTGCGCGGTGAAGTGCTGGCCCGCAGCCACAATAACCCTGACCAGCCGATGCACTCCGAGTCGGCGGGTTTTCATGACCAGACCATTGATGGCGCTGCCTGGCGCACGTTCACCCTCGACCGGGGCGATGTGCGCATTACCACCGCCGACCGCCAAGTCGAGCGCGAAGCCCTGAACCTTTCTGTGCTGCTCGCCGCCTCGGTGCCGGTGGGCATGGCCTTGATCGTGTGCTTGCTGCTGTTGTGGCTGGGCCTCGGCCAAGGGTTGGCGCCGCTCAATCGTATGCGTGATGCCCTGATGCGCCGCGATGCCGACTCGCTGCAACCACTGCAAATCAGCCCGCTGCCCAGCGAATTAAAGCCGTTGCTGGACTCCCAGAACCAGTTGCTGGCACGAATAGCCAAAGCCATCGAACGTGAGCGGCGCCTGACCGGTGATGCCGCCCATGAACTGCGCAGCCCGCTGACCGCTATCAAAACCCACCTGCAAGTGGCGCGCATGACCGATGGCGCGGCGCGCGAACAGTCCCTGGCCCACGCCGAAGCCGGGGCAGACCGTTTGCACCGGACCCTTGAGCAGTTACTGCTGCTGGCGCGGGTTGAAGGCAGCTTGTCGTTTGATGACGGCGTAGAGTGTTCGGCTGAACAAGTGGCGCGTCTGGCCATCAACGACGCGGCCAGCGGCGCGGCTGACCGTGTGCATTTGCAACTGGCCGATGACCTCCCGGACACCCGTCTGCACGTGCCTTCGGTACTGGCAATCGCCGCTTTGCGCAATCTGCTCGACAACGCCTTGCGCCATACCCCGGCGGACACCCAAGTGCAATTGAAGGTGCATGCCGAGGGCAGCCACGTCGTGTTCGTGGTGCGTGACCACGGCCCCGGCCTCGCGTCTGAGACCTTGCAACACATGACCCAACGTTTCTGGCGCAACGGCAACAGCAACGGTTGCGGCTTGGGCCTGGCGATTGTGCAGGCCATTGTTGAACGGTGTGCAGGCGAGCTGAATTTCGACAGCCAGGCCGATGGCTTGCGGGTTGAACTGCGCATGCCGTTGCAGACGGTTTGAACACCTCGATCCTTGTAGCCGCTGCCGAAGGCTGCGATGGGGCGCGAAGCGGCCCTGTTCTATGGGGTGAAGGTCTTTCGGCCCTTATCGCAGCCTGCGGCAGCGGCTACAGAAACCGGGAAACTTCGGGGCTTGGCTAAATCCTCACCACGCTGATGCGTTTTCAAAACAGGAATGTTTTGGTCAATCTCATCGGCGTATTGAGGGTCCCAGGAATGTCAGTCGCTACCAGCCTTGCTGAAAATCATCCGGTTGAAACGCTGTACGAGTTTGAAGAGTCTCCGTTGCTGGCCCGTCAAAGCCGCCAGGAGTCCAATGCGCGCAGTTACCCGCGGCGCCTGCCGCTGGCCCTCAAGCGTGCCAAGGGCTTGTACGTTGAAGACGTTGAGGGCCGCCGCTTTATCGATTGCCTGGCCGGTGCCGGGACTCTGGCGCTGGGGCACAACCACCCGGTCGTGATCGCCGCCATCCAGCAGGTGCTGAGTGACGAACTGCCCCTGCATACTCTCGACCTCACCACTCCGGTCAAAGATCAGTTTGTTCAAGACCTGTTCGGCCTGCTGCCCGGTGCTTTGGCCAGCGAAGCGAAGATTCAGTTCTGCGGCCCGACCGGCACCGATGCCGTCGAAGCCGCGCTGAAACTGGTGCGCACCGCCACCGGGCGCAACACCGTGGTGTCGTTTACCGGCGGGTATCACGGCATGAGCCAGGGCGCCTTGAGCCTGATGGGCAGCCTGGGACCGAAAAAGCCGTTGGCCGCCTTGCTCAGCAATGGCGTGCAATTCATGCCGTACCCCTACGATTACCGCTGCCCGTTCGGGCTGGGCGGCAAGCAGGGCGTGCAGGCCAATTTGCATTACCTCGAAAACCTCTTCAGCGACCCGGAAGCTGGTGTGCAGCTACCGGCGGCGGTGATTGTCGAAGTGGTGCAGGGCGAGGGCGGCGTTATTGCGGCAGATCTCGACTGGCTGCGCGGGTTGCGCCGGATTACCGAGCAAGCGGGCGTGGCGCTGATCGTCGATGAAATCCAGAGCGGCTTTGCCCGCACCGGCAAAATGTTCGCCTTTGAGCACGCCGGTATCATCCCGGACGTAGTAGTGCTGTCCAAAGCCATTGGCGGCAGCTTGCCGTTGGCGGTGGTGGTGTATCGCGAGTGGCTCGACACCTGGCTGCCGGGTGCCCATGCCGGGACGTTCCGTGGCAATCAGATGGCCATGGCCGCAGGTTCGGCGGTGATGCGCTACCTCAAGCAAAACAACGTCGCCGCGCACGCCACCGCCATGGGCGAGCGCCTCAGCGAGCACCTGCACATCCTCCAGCGCGACTTCCCGCAGTTGGGCGATATTCGCGGTCGCGGCCTGATGCTGGGGGTTGAACTGGTTGACCCCAACGGCAGCCCCGACGCCTTGGGCCACCCGCCAGCCTTTGCCCGGCTGGCGCCGCTGGTGCAGCGTGAATGCTTGAAGCGCGGCTTGATTCTGGAATTGGGCGGGCGCCAGGGCAGCGTGGTGCGCTTCTTGCCGCCGCTGATCATCACCGCCAGTGAAATCGACCAGGTCGCGGCCATCTTTGGCAATGCCATGGCCGCAGCGATCACCCGGCTCTAATTTCTGCCCGTGATCACTCGTTAGATTCATATCTTTTACAGCGACGGAGACCCGCACATGAGTTCAGTATTTGACCGCGACGACATCCTCTTCCAAGTGGTGGTGAACCATGAGGAGCAGTATTCGATATGGCCGGACTACAAGGCCATCCCCAACGGCTGGCGCGCCGTGGGCAAAAGCGGCCTCAAGCCTGAGTGCCTGGCGTATATCGAAGAAGTCTGGACCGACATGCGGCCCTTGAGCCTGCGCCAGAAGATGGATGCAGTGGCCACGCACTAAGCGCAATCACTGTAGGAGCGAGCTTGCCTCGCGATCTTTTGACCTTGAAAAGATCGCGAGCAACCGCGTTACAAGGCTTTTACAATCGCATCAATATTGCTCTGCAACTGCGCCACCGGATCTGCGCCGTCAGCGCCGATCACCACCAGTTGGCTGCCGCCTTCGGTAATCGCTGCCTTCAACTCGGGTGAAGGTTCGCGATGGTCCAGCACCAGCGCCACCTCGTTGTCCTTGAGGGTTTGCGTCAGCGCCTTGAGGGCTTGCGGTGTCCATGGGTCTTCACTGTTATGGGCCACGTCAACGCGTTCCAGATTCAGCCCGCTGATCAAGTAATCCAGCCGGTCTGACACACTCACGACGCTTAAATTATCGGCCTTGGCCAAGCGTGACTCGCTCTCGGCGCTGAGTTTGAGCAGGCGCTGTTTCAGCTCGGCCAGGTTGGCTTCGATCTTGGGTTTGGCTGCGGGGGCCAAACGTACCAGGTCCGCCGCAATCACGTCGGCCATACGCCCCATGTTGTTGCTGGACAGCCACGGCTGGCTATTCAGGCCATCGCTGTGTACGCCAGGTTGCACGGCAATGCCCGGTAAGCTGCCGTCCACCGGGCGTGCGGCGTCTACTTCGACGATGCGGATATTACTGCGTCGGGCCATCGGGTACAGCGGGTCGTCGCTCCACAGCGAGCGCAGGCCGACCACCGCATCGGCATTTTCTGCAAGCTTTTGCAGGGCCGGGGCGCCGCGACCACTGAAGTAGGCGCTTTGCCGACTGCCGGGCAGGTTGGCCGCCGCAGCGCGTTCAAGGGTCACGCCGCTGTCCTTGAGCAGCAGCTCGCTCAAGCCATAGGTAATCGGCAAGCTGGCGAGAATGCGCACCGGTTGCGGTGCCGGGGTGGCGGCCAGCAGCGGGGTGCTAAGAAGGCCGGTGATGGCAATTGCCAGAGTGAGTTTGCGCAGCGTGAACATTTATCCAATATTCCCTTTAAGGCTTGGCACCACGCCACGAGCAATGGCGGCCAGGGCGAAGGCGATACCGGCCACCAGAATGATCGCGGCGCCGGACGGAATCGGTAGGTCAAGAACGATAGGCAGCAAAATCCCGCACAAGGTACTGACCGTGGCGATCAGCACCGAAATCCAGAAAAAGCCCTTCAACGACTGGCTGAGCAAGCGCGCTGCAGCGGCCGGAATCACCAGCAGGGCGCCCACCAGAATCGCTCCGATCACCTTGACCGCCGCCACGGTGATCAGCGTTACCAGTATCACAAACAGGTAATCCAGGGATTTCACTGCCACCCCGCGCACGGCGGCCAGTTGCGGGTTGAAACTGGCCAGCATGATGCGGTTGTACAGCGGCAGGCTCAGGCCCAGCACCAGCGCACCGACCACCGCCAGCACCAACAGATCGTTGCCGTTGACGGTCAGCACCGAGCCAAACAGTACGTTCTCAAGGATGTGGATGTTGATCTTGCCCGCGAGAATCAGCAGCAGGCTGGCGCCCAGCGCCAATGACACCGAGAGGAAGACCCCGATCAGCGTGTCTGGGGCCAGGCCTGTGCGATTGCGCAGGTAATTGAGCGAAATGCCAAACAGCAGGCAATAGCCGAACAGGCTGCCATAAGGCCCGGTGTAGGGTTCGCCGAGCAGGATGCCGATGGCCACCCCGGTCAGCGCTGCGTGGCCCACGGCTTCGGAAAAGAACGCGAAGCGCTTGACTACCACCAGGGTGCCGAGCCCGCCCAGCACGGGGCCGATGAGTAAACCGGCGAGCAGCGCATTGACCACAAAACCGTAGGCCAGCACCTCAGGCAAATACCCGGCGGTGGCCCAACCTTGAATCATCAAACGGAAGGCTTCATAGCTCATGGCTGGGCGCTCCCGAAGGCTTTAGGGTGGGTTGAAAACAGGCTCAACAGGCGCTCAGGGCTAAGGGTTTGCGCAGGCGGGCCGTCGAACAGCACCTGGCGATTAAGCCCGGTGACGCGATCCGCCAGACGTTTGACGGCCGCCAGATCGTGCTCGATCCACACCACCGTGACGCCTGATTGCTGCCAGTCGTTGAGCAAACGTTCAAACACCTGCGCACCGGCTTCGTCCAGCGCCGACATCGGCTCATCCAGCACCAGCAATTGCGGAGCCGGGATCAGCCCCTGGGCCAGCAGCACCCGTTGCCGTTCACCGCCCGACAAGGCGCCCATGCGGCGCTTGCGTTTGTGTTGCATGCCCACCCGTTCCAGCGCATCGCCAATGGCCGGGGCAACCTTGCGCGACAAGCCCATAAAGGCCGGGCGCCGCTGGCACATGGCGGCCATGAAGTCGTCGACGGTCATGGGCAAGCCACGGTCAAATTCCAGCGCCTGGGGCACATAACCGATCAACCCCGGCTCGCCGTTCCAGCTCAGGCGCAACTCGCCTTGATGCGGCATTTGCCCGAGCAGGGTTTTGATCAGCGAGCTTTTACCGCCGCCATTGGGGCCTACCAGCGCATGCACGCTGCCCGCCTGAATGTTGAAACTGACGCGGTCCAGAATCGGCGTGCTGCCCAAGGTCAGCGATACCTGATCAAATTCCACACCCGGCCCGCGGGCCCGCACCGCAAGAGGTTCAGCCGCCGTCATGCCCCGGACTCCTGAATCGCCTTGACCACGGTATTGAGGTTGTTGTTCATCTCTTTTTCGTACTTGTCGGCGGTGTACTCGCCATAGGAAATATGCGACAGCGGGTACAGCTTGACCCCGGATTCGCGCTGGATGGTCTCAACGTACGTCGACGGGAAGTCCATCTCGGAGAAGATCACCTTCACATCCAGCTCGCGCAGTTGGTCGATGGTCTTTTTCAGCTGGCTGGGGCTCGGCTCAATACCGTGGGCGGGTTCAACCACGGCGGTTACTTCCAGGCCAAATTCGCGCAACAAGTAGTCATAGGCGGCGTGCACGGTGGCGACCCGCAAATCCGCGTTGGGGGCTTCGGTGAGTTTGGCCAGGGCGTCGGCGCGCATCTGGCGCAGGCGCTTGCCGTAAGCGCGGGCATTGGCGGTATAGGTTTTGGCGTTGGCCGGGTCGAGCTTGCCCAGTTCCCGGGCGATGTTGTTGACCTGGGCAATCGAGGCGCTGATCGACAAGAAGGTGTGCGGGTTGACCACCTTGCCAGCGCCCCGCGCGGCGGTGCCGGTGGCAGCCAGCAGCGGTACGTTCTGGTTGGCCTCGATGACCGGGATGTCCGGTTTTTCACTGGCTTCGATCATCTTGTCGGCGAAATCATCATGGCCTACGCCATTGAGCACGATCACGTCCAGCGTGCCGATGCGCTTGATGTCGTCAGCGCGGGGTTCATAGGCGTGCGGGTTAAAACCGGCCGGAATCAACGGCACCACTTCAGCCTTGTCGCCAACAATGTTTTTCACGTAGCTGTAATACGGGTGCAAGGTGATGCCAATGCGCAACGGTTTGGCCAGCGGCGCCGGGGCGGCGGTTTCAGCGTGCGTCAGAGGTGAAAGGCAGAGGGCCAGGAGGCCGGCCAGCAACAAGGTGCGGCGTCGAAACACAGATGAAATGGACATGGCGAGCAGTCTTCTCTCAGGTAAAGCGGTGGGTTCAGTGCCGATGCTGGCGAGTCACCCCGGCATCGAATTGGGCGATCACTTGCTTCCAGCCGTTCTGGAGCAAGGCGCCATCGCTGAAGTCGGTGGGGGCGCTGACGTTACTGTTGCGGTTGAGCCACACATCGGGCTGCTCGCTGATGCGCATCAAGAACGAGCCGGCCACCTCAGGGTTGGGGCTCACGCCCAAGTAGGCCTGGTCGCCCAGCAATTGCCAGGCATGGTTGCCACGGCTTTCCGAGCTGGCGTCGCTGGCAAAAGGCGCGAAGCCCTCTTCGGCCAACTGCGCGGGTTGGGGCAGGGCGCCGGTTTCTTCGTGCAGCAGGTTGATCTCGTCCAGGGTGACCCGCAGATCAGCGTAGATTCCTTGCTCGGCGGCATTCAGATCGAGCCGGGCATCCAGCTGGTGGGCCGCCACTGAGGTTGCCTCATGGGACTCGTGACGCCAGGCCACAACCGACCCCGCGACGCACAGAATCAACAGGCACAACAGCAGCACATAAAGGGTTTCATGCCCGGCACCGGCCGGGCGCACGACGTGAGTATTCATTCGATATCGGCTTGGTCGATTTCAACAATGTGGCCGGGGCCTGCGTCAAACAGCACGTAGAACTCGCCATCCGGGCGTTTGAAGGTCAGGGTCGAATCGCTGCCCAACTTGCCGGGCACCAGAATGGTTTCGTCATAACCGATCACATCCAGCGTCACCCCCGGTGCGCCACTGCCATCAGAAAACCCACCAGTGCAGCGGATCTGGTCGTCGCCCAGGCTTTTGCACTCACACATCGGGTTGTGCGCCAGGGCCTGGCCGCTGAACCCCAGCAAGGCCACAAAACCCGCGGCCATGACACGGCGTGCGGGGTGTTTGAACAGGTGCGAACTCATCGTTTACCTCCTTGCTGAGCCAGCCAGGCCATGGTTGCCGGTGAGGCCTCGCTCAGGGGGATGGATGCCTGATGCATTGAGCCGTCCCAGCCCTCAAGGGTGATCCACAACTCAGCATCGTCTTTGGTACGTTCCGGGATCGGCAAGGTGGCGCCCATACGGTACGGCGTGCCGAAAAAAATCACCCCGGCAGCGCGCAAGCTCCGCGGTTTGCCGATGCGTAAATAAGCCGCCTTGACCTGGTCGATGCAGGTGTCGCACAGGGCAGCAGTGAAGCTTTTCATATAGCCAGCGGGGCCATCAGGGCGTGGGCCCTCATTGCGCATTTCTGCCAGTCGCAGGCTCCAGGGGCCAACCTGCACCGTGCCGATTTCGCGCTCGCCCAGGCCGCTGTCACCCCGAAACAGTGACGCCTCATGAAAATATTTGGGCATAAAGCCCAGCGGGATCAGCAACAACAGAATGTTGATGTGAAACCGCCATTTGAGCCACCAGCGACCCAGTGCAGAAGAGGGCGCTACCGCCGCTGCCTTACTCATACATTGGCCTCCTCGGGCTGTGCGCTGCGCGCGGTGACGGTTTGCCTGCCGGTCGGTACACGGGCGGGTTTATGGCTGCGTTTAAGCGCGTTGGCGGTGGCCAGTGCGGTGCGTTTGGTCCAGATCAGCAGGCCGCTCAACACCATCATGCTCAGCACCAGACCGAAGAAGAACCAGATCAGCTTGACCCACAGCCCACCGAAATCACCGGTGTGCAGCGGGCGCATGGACTCGGTCACCAGCTCCAGCCCGGAGCGGTCGGCGATCATCCGCGAACCTTCGATGACGCCGTTGTACGGGTTGATGTCGGCGGTCTGGAACAGCAGCGGGTACCAGCCCGGGCCGCCCACTTCGATATGGCCGTAGGCGTTGCTTGGCAAGCTGACAAAGCTCGCTTCAAGGCCGGGAATGCTCTCGGCGGCAATCCTCACGGCCTGATCGAGGTTGATCATCGGCGCCGGTTGGCCGTCCGGCATGATCGGCACATCCTGACGCGCCACGACCGGCGGGTTGCCCGCAGTCGAGATTGAAATCTGGTTATCGAACATAAAGGCCTGAATTAAAAACCACACGCCAGTGATGGAAATCACCGCGATAAACCAGATCGACCAGATCCCGCACAGCCGATGGAAGTCGCCCCAAAAGATTCGCGCGCCGTGTTTTAACCGCAGCGTGGGTTTGAGGAAACCTTTCCAGAATTTTTTGTACACCACCAGCCCGGTAATCAGCGACGCCAGCAACGGCAGGCCGAGGAAAGACACCAAGTACCAGCCCCAGCTATATCCGTTGGTGAACGGCACCAGCCACCAGCCGTGCAGGGCGCGGGTGAACTGGCGGAAGTCAAAGCTAGAACTCTCGCCCTGAATGGCTCCTGTATACGGGTTGATGTACAGCGCCGGCGAGCGCCCGTCCGGGTACACCACGCTGGCGACCAGGGCAAAATGCGACTCATCCGGGCGGCTGATCGACTGCACCGCCAGCGCCGGTTCAGCCTTGTGAATGGCGCTCAACACCTGCTCATAAGTGAGCAACGGAGCATCGCTTGAAGGCTGTGTGGCACGGGCTTCAGGGGTCGCCAGCCAGACAATCTCCTGGCTGACCACCGCCAATGTGCCGGTGACACACACAATCAATACAAAGAACCAGATCGGCAGCGTTAACCAGCTGTGGACCAGGAACCAGACCTTGGAGCGGGATTTTTTGGACATGGGGAACGGCAGACTCACGGCTGAGCATGTTTAATCGCAACTGAGAATGCGATTGCTATCCATGTAGGACGTATGAGATGTCGAAAACCCGAAGGTAGAGTTGTAAAAAAGTGTTTCGGTATTCGGCGGGGCTGGCCAGGAACGCTCACAGGCAGAAATCAGGAAGTGTGAGCGCAATGCCCACTGCTGCTTCTGATAGACGTTGAGAACCGTTTGAAATTTACCCGGGACCGGTCGCAGCGGAGCTGTTTGTCGAAAGGCCACTGGCTAAACCTGCGAGCAATACGCGTGAGCGGTTTAGCCAGAGTGCGCGTTACTGAAACTGGCCTGCCTTGATGCAGTAGGTCAACAACGCCTGATCGCTTTCTACCGCCAATTTGCGCATGGCTGATACCTTTTGCGCGCTGACGGTCTTGACGCTGCGTTTAAGCAAGCGCGCCACTTCGCTGACGCTGTAGCCGGCAACAAAGATGCGCAGCACCTCCACTTCACGCGGGGAAAGGCTGGCAAAGCGCTCATCGACCTCCTGTTTATTCATGAGCACAGAGGTCGGCGCCGGAGCCGGGCTTTGATAGTTGCGGTTGGCAGCAACGGCCGCCAGGGCATTGAGGATTTCCTCGTGCAGGTGATTTTTCTGGATAACGCCCGCCACGCCCAACTCATGCAAACGCGACAAAATCAGGTTATTGGAGATCATGGTCAAGACCACGACCTGAATGTGGGGAAACTTGCGAATGATGTAGTCGATCAGCTTGAGCCCGTCGCCATAGGTCGCATCGCCCGGCATATTGAAATCGGTAATCACAACGTCCGGCTGGTATTGCTCAAGCTGAGCAATTAACTGGCTTGAATTGGTGGCCTCGGCAACGAGTTTGAACCGGGGGTCTCGCATGATGATTTCGCGTACACCAAACAGCACGATGGGGTGGTCATCAGCGATCACGACTTTGATTTCTAGCATGAGCTTCCTGTCATTCAATGAAACTCTTAAGTGATAAGGTCTTCGCTCAGGATGAGCAGAGCAGCGCGAAGTCGCGACATAAAAGCCACTAGCTCGCGCCGGGTATCGTCAGTAAGAGGGTGGCTGTGCAAGGTAAATTCCAAATGATTGCAGGCGGCGCAAAGGGCCTGGGCGCGAACCGAAGCCAGCGATCCATTCATCCTGTGCAAGTGGCGCACCAGACCCTGTACATCCTTGGCATGCAACGCCCGCTCGGTGTTGAGCAAGTCTTCGTTCATGGTGTCGATGAACAATTGGCGCATCTGGGCAGACAACGTAATCCAGTTGTCCATGTCGCCGGGTTGCAGTGCTGACGGGGCTTGCGCGGTCGCAGCATCAGTCGGGCACCAGGTGGTCAGGGTCTCGCGCAGTTGCTTGAGCGTGAGGGGCTTGACCACCCAGGCATTCATGCCGGCGGCCAGGCAAAGCTTGCCCTCTTCACGGAAGGCATTGGCCGTGACGCCGAGAATAGGGATGTCCGCGCCTTGCTGACGCAGCGCCTGGGCCAACTCATAACCATTCATGAACGGCATGTTCACATCGGTAATCACCAGATCAAAATCCAGCGCATTCCACAGTTTAAAGGCCTGTTCGCCATTGTCGGCGGTGGTGACTTCGGCCCCCAGCGCCTCCAGCTGTTCGCGAAGAATGGCCTGGTTGATGGGGTTGTCTTCTGCCACCAGAATGCGCAAGCCGATACGTACCGGGGCCAATGGGTGTTCAAGCCGTTTAGTGGGTCTGGCCCCCTGAAAAATCAAGGTAAGGCCGCGACCGATTGCCCGAATGTCATAGCTGTTGATCTCCAGGATCTGGGGGCTGTTGCCGTCTTTATCAGGCGAAGCCCCGCGGATGATCACCCGCTCACTGTGCGCAACAGCGCCCGTTGCCTGGGTTGTGACTTCCAGAAGGGTAAGGGTCGGGTCGTCCACGGCTTCCTGTGTGGCTGGCAAGGCGTAGGCTCCCCAGCGATTGAGCCAGTCGATCAGGCTTTGCTCCAGCTCCTTGAGCGGCGCCAGCACGCGCACCGGCATGCCCTGAATGTCGATATCGCGGCAGTCTGGCAGCTCTCCCGGGATGATCGGTAAACGTATGTTCAGTGAAAAACTGCTACCAAGCCCCGGTTCGCTGACCACGCGCAGGCTCGCGCCCATCAATTCGCTCAGGCGCGAGCAGATCGACAGCCCCAGCCCGGCACCGCCAGCAATGTTGTTTGCGGACAGTTGATTGAACGGCGTGAACAGGTTTGCCAGTGCTTTCTCGCTGATGCCGACACCGGTGTCGGACACTTGCCACTGCAGCGAGGCGTATGTGTCGTCTTGCTCGACGACCTTGACCCGCAACACGATTTGCCCTGATTCAGTGAATTTGATCGCATTGCTCAGCAGGTTGTTGATGATCTGCCGGATTCGCCCGGGGTCACCCAGCATCAAGGCGGGCAACGTGCCGTCAGCGCAGGCGTAAATCTTCAAGCCTTTATTGGTCGCCGCCGCCGAGTATGCGCGGATGCAATCTTCGAACAGATCCAGCGGGCAGAAAGTGACCGACTCGACAGACATCTGGCCGGACTCGATCCTGGAGACGTCGAGCACATCGCTGATCAACTGAAACAGCACCGAGGACGATCGTTCAATCGTGCTCAGGTAGTCACGCTGGCGCTTGTTGAGGTCGGTCAAACCCAGCAATTCAAGGTTGCCCAGCAAACCGTACAAGGGGGTGCGTATCTCGTGGCTCATGGTGGCCAGAAACAGGGTCTTGGCCTGGCTGGCCTCGTCAGCCGAGCGCCGCGCCTTGTTTAACAGGTTGGTCTGGTCAATGTGACGGGTAATGTCGTTAAAGCCACAGAGCACCACGTCCTCGCCTTTATAGCGGGTTGAGACAAAACACACTTGCAGATAGCGGCCGGCGACTTCCATGTGCATTTCGCCCTGAATATTGGTGCGACGATCGAGTTTGAGCACGTTGATCATTTCGGCCGTGCACTGCCATTCCATGGCACGCTGGTTTTCGATCAGTACCTGGTTGTTGTTGCGTTGCACCACACACAGCGCCACAGGGGCGTTTTCCAGAATGACCCGGTTAAACGCCTCGCTTTCAATCAAGGATTGGTTGGCCCGTTCTGCCGGTTCAACAATGCGGGTACGAAACCAGCGCGTAATACGCCAGCCCACCATCAACAACAGGCTGAACAACCCTATTACGCCCAGCAGCGGCCATAGCGCGTAACGAAAGAAGTTCTCATAGCTGATGCTGTACAGGCCCACCCACGGGTTGTCACCCGCGGATTTGAGCTTGAAGCACAGGCCATAACGATCGAGGCTGAAGCCATCGCTCACGTCCTCCACTCGGCTTGGCTCACCCAGCAACACATCGCCTTCGGGCGAAATCAGGGTGAAACGGTTGTTGATCGGGCGGACCAATAAACGTTCAAGCTCATTGATTTCACTGGCATCGAGCAAGGCGGTCAGGATCGACAACCCTTGATCTTTCCCCGAGGGCATCACCTCATTGGTCAGGTCGATGCCAATGTAGCCAACAATTGTTTTGGTGTCCTGGAACAGGCCATGTGGTGCGCGCATCCAGCCCACATGGGTTTCGCTGAGTTTATTGCGCTCAGCCGCAAGCTTTGTGTAAAGGCTTTGCGTCACCTCGAAAAAATTGCTTTTCTCCAGCAGGAGCTGGCGGCGTGAACTGCCCACGCCGGGAATGGCGACATTGAATTGTGGCGAAGGCGAGAACATGAACAATTGCGGCGATGAGTAAAACGAACTCGCCCAGAATGAACTGTAGAAGTCAGTGAGTTGCACCCCCCACGAGAGCGCCCCGCGCATGGCCTCATCCGAGTATTCGTTACGCTTGGCCAGCGTAAAGGGAATGGACATGGCCAGCCCCTTCACCTGATAGACCTCTTCATCGTCCCCCAGCATGATCAGCTTGTTGGAGAAGGGCTGCACATACGTGACCACATTCTGATGGGCACGGCTGTACCCCTGTGCTGCCAGCTTCAAGAAAGACTCGTGCTCATGAATGCTTTCGATGAGACGCGCAAAATGAAAGTCGACCTTGTCGCTTTCTTCTTCAAATACCCGGCCTACGGCCCAATAGCTCATGCTCACCAGCAACAGGGCGAGACTGGTCAGCAGCAACAACATTTTGTTGAGCCGCTGTGAGCTGGTGGCCAATGCTCGAAGGCGCGAGCTTTCATACTTCATGGTTCACACCGTAGAGGCTTAAGTAAAAGGTGCTTTAGGGAAGGCGCTAACAGCCGATTAAACCCGACAGGATAGCGCTTGAGAGGTGCAACTGAATGAATAGACAGCAGTGATTCAGGTAAGTGCTGGCTTAGGGCTATCTTCGAGTAACAATTCAATGAAATCGTCGGAGCGTATGGCGGCACAGATGATGAAGCCCTGAGCGAGGTCACACTCGATACGGCGCAGGAACTCCAGCTCTTCCTGGGTTTCAACGCCTTCTGCCGTGACAATCAGGCCAAGCTTGTGGCTCAGATCGACAATACTTTCCAGGGCGAGCGCCAGGCTTTCTCGCTCCAGACAGCCGTGAACCAGTGAGCGGTCGATTTTCAGTTCACTGAACGGCGTGGACACCAGGTTGAAATACGAGCTGTAGCCTTTGCCGAAATCATCCTGAGCCAAGCCAAAACCCATCATCCGCAGGCGACAGGCGCCAGCATAAAAGTTGCTGATTTTCTCGGTGGTCGAGCTTTCCATCAGTTCAAAGCAGATCGATTGCGGTTCGGCACCCGCGTCCAGTACCTTCTGGTAAAGGCGATCAGCCAGATCATTGCTGTCGAGCAAATGGGTGGGGAGGTTGACTGAAACGGGCACATCAAACCCTTCGCTGCGCCAGAGAGCCTGGGCCTTGAGGCTTTGCTCCAACATCAAACCGACAAGGGCGTCCTCCAGGTTGAACTGAGCGATAGCGCCCAAAAAATCACTGGGCGGCAGTACGCCCAGAGTGGGATGGCACCATCTGACCAAGGCTTCGGCGCTGCAGATCTTGCCGGTGCGCAGGGACTTTTTAGGTTGAAACCACGCTTGTATCTGCCCATTGCTCATGGCTTGAAGCAGGGTATTGCGCTCCAGGCTCAGAGAAATCGTTGCGTACTCTTGAGCTTGACTGGCCAGCGCATCGAGGCGCGAGCGCAGCTGGATCACCGCATTGGGCACGACCGGTTTGGAGATCAGGCCGACAACTTTCAACCCCAGGTTTTTCGCCGAAAGCCCGGCACTGACCAACAGGCGCCGCGAAGCAACGCTCATCAGGGCAATGGCCGGGCGTTTTTTAAGTGAAGTGATTTTCTGGAACAGTTGCACGCCATCCATCTCCGGCATGAACAGGTCGCTGACCATCAGATCGTATTCATAGCGTTGCAGCAGGTTCAAAGCGCTAGAGCCGCTCCAGGCAGAGTCCACTTCAAACCCGCCGTCGTTACGGAACAGTTTGAGCAAATACTCATGTTGAAACGGGTGGTCCTCAACAATGAGTACCTTATAGGGCTTCATCAGCGTTCCTCTTGTAGGCCAGCAGGCAGGTGTAAAGCGCGCGCATTGAAAAAGGTTTGATCAGGCACTGGTTCATGCCGGCTGCCCGACAGCGATCAGCCTCTTCGAGCATGGCGTTGGCCGTGGCGCCAATAATTGGAATCGAGCTGTTCAGTTCACGCAGCCGGGCAGCCAGTTCGTAACCATTCATACGGGGCATGTTGACGTCAGTGAGGACCAGGTCGAAGGGCGTTGTGCGCCATAACGCCAGGGCCTCCTGGCCGTCACCCGCCAGTTCGACTGTACAACCGAGGTCTTCGAGCTGATCGCGCAAAATCAGTTGGTTGATGACGTTGTCTTCGGCCACCAGAACATGAATACCCAGATGCCCATCCAGGCGATTTTCAGTGAGTGCGTTGATCTGAACCATGGATTGCCCCTGGGCCTCGCTGACGGCGTGATGCACGTCGGACAAGTTGTTGAGATTGACGTGGCGATGGTTGCTGGACGACTCCGTGCAGACATAGTCCTCCGTTCCGGCGATGACTTTTTGGCCCTGCCAGCCCGGAACCAGGGCATATTTAAACGCCCCGACATGCAACTCCAGCAACACTGCGCCGGGGGTGTAGGCGAGCAGGCCAGGGCGTCGCACTTCAGCGCGCGCGCCCCAACGGTTCAACCAGCCGCAGAAGTTTTCTGCCAATTCGCGCACGGTGGCGACCACGTAGACCGTTTCGGCCAGCAGAGGCTGGCAGCCAGGGTCTGTGGGCTGCGCATTCAACTGCTCAAGCGGCAGTTGCAAGGTGAAGCTGCTGCCGAGCCCGGGCTCGCTGACGACGCGCATCGAACCATTCATCAAATGCATCAAGCGCTTGCAAATGGACAACCCCAGGCCGGTGCCCGCGACCACATTGGTGGAGCCGCTGGCCTGATAGAAGGGCTCAAACAGAAACCGCTGGTTTTCCAGGCTGATGCCTTTGCCGGTATCGCTGACTTGCCAGTTCAGGGTGACGCGTTCGTCGTCACGGCTATCGAGCTTGAGGCGCAAGATGATCCGTCCATGATCGGTGAACTTCAGGGCGTTATTGAGCAAGTTGTTGAGAATCTGGCGAATGCGCGAGGCATCACCGTTCAGCCAGTCCGGCACTTTGGGGTCAATGCAGGCAAACAGTTGCACACCTTTGGCATGCGCTGCGCCGGCATAGCTCTGGACCACACCCTGAATCAGTTCCACGGGCGAAAAACGGTTGAGGGTCAGTGACAATTGGCCGGCTTCGATTTTTGAAACGTCCAGCACATCGCAAATCAATTGCAATAAATTGGCCGACGAACCTTCGATAGCTTGCAAGTAATTCTGTTGCTGGCGATTCAACTCAGTGCGGCCCAGCAGCTCCAAAGTACCCAGCACCCCATACAGCGGCGTGCGTATTTCATGGCTCATGGTGGCCAGAAACAGGCTTTTGGCTTCATTGGCGCTGTCTGCTGATTGCCGCGCCTGTTCAAGTGCCAGCTCGACCTGTTTGTGGGCGCTGATGTCGCTGAAGGCGCAAATCAGTACATCCTCACGCTTGTAGCGTGTGGGGGCAAAACTGAGGTACAGGTGTCGGCCATCGGCCATTTCGAATTCATCGGTGGTGTTTTGCTCTACATCTTCAAAGGCTCGTTTGATCCAGTCCCGACTTAACTGATTGCGTTCGTGACCGGCTCCCAGCCATTGCTGCGCGAGTGAGTTTTCCAGGACTACGCTGCCATCCACGCGACGCAGGACACACAGGGCCACGGGAGCGATATGAATAACCGTACGACTGAAGGCCTCACTTTCGATCAACCCTTCGATGCGGTCATTGGCCGGAGTAATCAGGCGCCGGTCTATGCGCCGAACAAGGCACAGCATGAGCCAGGCGAACAGGCTGCAGAGCAGGGTGGAGATCAACAGCGGACCTGCAAGCACCGGTAACAGCGATTTGATATTAAGGGCATAGACAATTTGCCAGTCGGAGTAATCCATGCGTTTGCGTATGGCCAGTTTTTCAGGGAACAGCCCGGTCCCTATAAAGCCAAATGAACGAATCGCTTGCAGTTGATGACGCAGATTGCCCACGGGTTCGTCTGAACTGCTGAACAGGACATTGCCGCGCCCGTCCAGCAACATGAAGTCACCAGCACCTTCGTGATGCAGAGCAGCCACCATGTCCGGGACCTGAACTTCCAGGCCGAGCCAGCCCGAGCCCAGCACCCGGTCGTCCAGCCGCGAAAAGGCATACAAGGGCGAATCGGTGAGCGAGGCATCCCGCAACCACACATCGTCGCGCAACGAGAAATCACCCTGGGTCTGAGCCATAAGCTGACGCAGTACAACGTCGGGAACCTTGTCCGGTGATGAGGTGACATTGAATAAGCGTGTGACTGTCGGCTGGCCTTTGTCCGAGACGTACAACAGATTGACCTGATGCTGGCGCAGGTAGTCGCGCATTCGGTTGGTCAGCCACAGGCTCCAGTTATGGCGGCTGTCACCCAAAACGATGTGCACCTCTTCGGTGCGTACTTCATTGCTGTTCGGGGTCGGCTGGGTGACGTTGCTGACCGCCGACAACACCAGGCTTTTCAGGAGCATTTCACGGCTGACAAAAAACAGCTGCGCTTCGGCAACGCCTTGGTTCATGTCACTGCGGCGTGCGGAAATTTCATCATTCAGCGTGGTGCGCACATAACTGAATGCAATGGCAATGACACCGCCCGTGAGGGCGATGGCAAACAGGTGAAGGAGTTTTCTGGCCGCTTTGGGAGTCGAGAATGAGGCGTCGAAAGGGCGGATAAATTGTTTTAGTTTCATCCGGGGGAAAGTAATCAATCCCCCTGTTTTGGGTAATAAGACGATTCCTAAACGTCACCGTCTTTTACCTTGTGTTCAGCGTATGGGCGCCTGACTGACGCCGTCTTGATAATGGCCACCGTCATCGATCAGCGTGTAATTCACCCCGACCGAGGTCATCGCACCTGCGTTGAATCCGTCCAGGGCGTAGACCTTGTCGCTGAGCGGCGGCGCCATCATGTCCAGGGTCTTGGACACCGGCAACTCGCGGCCTTGAACGCTCAGGCGCAGCGATGAGAATGACGCGTGAAAGGGCGTCGGGTTGTGGCACAACAGTACCCAGCCATCCCCGCGACGCTCGATGCTGAAAGTCAGCGCCGCCGCCATTTTTTCCGGGGATCCGGGCAAGTTGGCCGGGCGATAGAACACTTTCATCTGGGTGTTCATGGCCACGGCCACCTGAGTGGTGGCAAGCGGCACCTCGGTCTTGGTCGGGGGGATTTCGTAAATATTCAGCCAACTCACCGACTCGCGGTCCTTGGGTTGCGGGCTACCGTCGTAAACAATCCGCAAGCCCTGCACGGCGCCCGGTTGCATGCGAAATACCGAGGGCAGGGCGAGCATGGCGTTGCTGGCGTTTTCGGGGGCCTGAGTCCCTTCACCGTTGTCGATCCAGGTTTGCACCACCACCGGGTAGGAGTTGGTATTGGCCAGCATCAATGAGCGTTGTGAATCGCCTTCATGAATGATCAGGCGGGTCTGCTCGGGCATGATCCCGGCCTGGACACAATGCGCCGTGCCCAGCCCGAGGGCGGCAACGATGAGCATAATGACGAACATGAACCGGCTCATTGCACTTTCACCAGCACGTACGCGGTGGCATCGACTTTGCCGGGTGTGGCGCGCTTGCCCGGCAAGGTGCCGAGGGTCGCGGTGATGGTCTGCGAGTAGCTGGTGTACCCCGAAAGGTTGCTGCCCGTGGTGCTGGCCCCCGCCAGTACCGGGTACCAGCCACCGGTCGCGCCGGTCCCGGTGTTCGACCAGCCAAGAAAGTTCATCGCCGTACCATTGCTGGCATTGTTCAAGCTGATCCCCACCCCGGTGGCCACTGACGGGTCAGTCCCGTAACCGTTGGACACCAGGTAACTGACGCCGCCACCACTGGTCAGCAACCCCAGAGATTGCGCCTGGGCATAGGCGTTGTAGGCCACCTGAATGCCCAGCGCCGTTTGATTGGTCGCCGTGCCGGAGCGTGCATCGTTGCTGCACTCAAGGTTGATGGTGAAGTTGCTGCTGCGGGTGATGCCTTGATTCAGCTCTGAAGCCGTAATGGGCATGAAACTCACGACGGGCGTCACGTTTCGCGCTACACAGGTTGCGGTGTAACTGATGGATGAGGCCGAGCGCATGCCAAGAGCAATACCGTTGTATTGCCCCCAAAAAGCAATCGCTGTGTTGGCGTCTGACCCAATAGGGTCTGAATAAATGCCGCCCCCTCGGAAGACCACATAGCCGTTGGGCTGGGTGCAGTTGTAGGTGTAAACGCCACTGCCTGATGTAGCCGCGTTGTCCCAGCAGTAGTTACTGCCCGAGCCCGAGTTTGGCGGGCGGCTAGACACGCGGGCCAGGTCAGCCTGGATCATGCTGAGGTGTTTGGCCTTGATCTGGATTTTGTTGCCTACGGTGTCGTACTGGGTAATTTTTGATTGCTGCCAGTAACGGGTGAATACGCGCCCCGAGTTCAAGTGAGTCAGCTTGACCCCGACATAGGGGAACCAGGTGGCGTAGTAACCGGGCAAGCCATCGTTGACCGTAGTGCCGGCACCGTTGCCAATTTCCCAGTAGCCGCCCACACGGTCATCGCCATTGGTGGCAAACACTTCATAGATATCGTTGGCATCGCTGAGGTCGCATTGCCACAGCACAGTTTCGCTGTTGAGCCCCGGTGCCGAGGCGGGGGAGACCACCACCGACCCCAAGGGCGTACCCACGGGTTGAAGGTAGGTGGAGGTCAGGTTGACCCGGCCGAAGGGCAGCTGTGCCGAGTTGCCATCCAAAACCTGGACGCCGCTGTAGATGCGGGTGCAAGTGGCTTGAGCCACCGGCACCACTGCCGCACTCAATGTCAGCAACAGCAGAGACAGCAAGGGGCGAGATAGAGTCATGATTCGCTCGTCTGGAGAAGAAGTCTTGAGGGAAGTGCGCGGCATCATGGGATGCGGCACGCACTGTTGACCTTGATCAGGGCCTGGCTGACATCCTGCTGGGCAAGGTCAAAGTTCATGGTGCAGCGCTCGTCAGGGCCATCACCCCAGCGCACGGTCAGTGCACCTTTGAGCTTCTCGGTGCGCAGGTACGCCTGGCTGCCTTGGCCAACCATGCCAATGACACTGTTGCTGTCATCCAGAACGTCGGCACCCATCGGCACGGCCTGACCGTCACTGCGTTGCGCCTTGACCAGAATCGCATTACCGAGCCGGGTCTTGAACGCCACTTTGACCGCTGCCCCGGCGAACGGCGCGACACGGCGTTGGCCGTCATCAAGTTCGGCTTTTTCATTCATGCCTTCCGGGTTGATGGCCACGGTGTTGTAACGGTAGGGCGTTAGTGCCGGCACCAGGGCATAGCCGTTGCTGTCAATTTTGGAGCCCAGGCCGTTCATCACGGTTGCGCCGCTGGCGCCCTTGGCTTCGATCAAGGCAAAGGTATCGCCCAGATACGGCCCGAACGTGACACCACCGCTGTGAATGGCCAGGGCGCCCCGGGCGCTGCCGGAGGCTTGCCAGTAATCCTGGCCTTTGGACGCGCTGGCACTGAGCGATGTGTTGGGGAGGTACTTTTGAACGTTGCCGCTCCACACGTTCTGTTTTTGTTGCGCGTCATGGGACACGTCCATGCTGTAACTCAGCGATTGGTCATCCCCCTGTGTCCCGGACAGGGAGGTTTGGTACTGATTGCCCGAGTTGGTGCTGTGTGTCACCGACGTGCTCAGGGTCGGCACGTTGGCTTTGGCCGGGCTGCCGAGCGGGAACGACACCGACAGCATGGTCACGGTCTCGTTGCTGCCAGGGCTGCGCGTTGTGCCCACGCCGTTGTTGGGTACCGAGTTGCCCAGTTGGTCGTTGAAGCCGCCACTCTGGCGGTTCAAGTAACTGCCGGTCTGCTGTCTGGAGACCGACAGGTTGAGGTTGACGTTGTTGCTCAAGGTGTTGGCCCAGCCCATTTGTAACTGGGTGTCGCGCTCACGTCCGCTGCGGTAGTCTTGGGTCGAGCCCGAGACAAACAGGCTGCCATACTGGTTGAGGCTTTGATTGATCGACACTTCGAAGCGCGAGCGTTGCATGTAGCTCGTCGATTCCCAGGTCTCGTTATTGCGCAACGCTTCGCGAACCCCGAGCACGTCCCCGAGGTCTCGGTAACCTTCGGTGGAGTAACGGTAGCCGGCAATCGAAAGCGTAGTATTGGTCGGTTGGAAGGTACGGCTATAGGACAGACGCGCCATCCAGCCATCCAGCTTGCCTTCTCTAGGCAGGTCAGCTTTTGAATAGGTTGTGTCCAGGCCGAATGCGCCAATGCTGCTGGCATAGACACCGCCGACCACGAACGCCTGATAGCCCTCGGCAACCCGCAGGCCGCTGTTGGCGGTGATGCTGTTGGTCAGACCGTACTGATAGGTCATTTCACCGAACGGGTCGTGGTCGCCCAGGTCCCGGGTGCGGCCCACCGCCACGCTGTAGCGGGAGAGGCCGGGGCGTAGTGATTCTGGAATCGCCGAAAACGGCACGGTGAACGTACTGACGGTGCCGTCAGCTTCAATGACCGACACTTGCAAGTCGCCGTTGTAGCTGGTCGAGTACAGATCGCTGATCTCGAAGGGACCTGGCGCCACGGTGGTCTGATAGATGTCGTTGCCGTTCTGGCGCACGATCACCTGGGCGTTGGTCTTGGCAATGCCGCGCACCGTGGGCGCATACCCGCGCATGGACTCGGGCAGCATGCGATCGTCGGAGGCAACCTCCACGCCGGTATAGCTCAGGCCCGAAAAGAATCGGCCCGAGGTAAAGCCCTGGCCAGCGGTCATGTCGCCTTTAATATCCGGCAGAGCCCGCTGCACATACGTGCGCGTGGTGTTCCAGTGTTTACCGGCGTCGGTGTCGTAACGCAGGTTGCCTTGCTGGCGAAAACGCCACATACCGACGTTCAGGCCGCTGTTGAGCGCCAGGTAAGAAGAGTCGGAGTGGCCGCCATAGCTGCCGGTGCGGGTGACGTGGTATTGGCTGGCGCTGTAATTGACGAAGCCGATAGTGCTGCCTGAATCCAGGTTTTGCGGGGCCACGTAACCACGCGGAGTATTGAGCATCAAGCTCTGCGGAACGCTCAGGTCGAGGCGCATTTGGCCAAAGTCGAACGCCGTGGTGCCACCTTTCACGACCTTGGATAACACCAGGCATTGGCTGTTGTCGGCATCATCAATCGAGCTGGCGAGAACGCCTGAACTCTCCAGCAATGAAGCGGGCAGGCAAGGTTCAACGTCGCCCTGGCCCTGATCGGCAAATTTAAGCTCGACACGGTCGACAAAATGGCCGTTGAGAAAAAGGTCAACCTTGTATTGCCCAGGCTCCATGGCATTGACCTTGTTGAACCGCGACAGTGAACCACCACCAAACAGCATGTTGTCGTCAAACACATAAGGGTCATTCGAAGCCAGGCTGTCTGTCTGAGCCTGCGCCAGCTCGCTAAACAGCAGGCTGGCGGTTGCGAGCGTCACTATCTCAGCGAAACCGCGAACATGGCGGAGTTTCGTAACCCTGAGGTCCTTCTTGAGTTTTGAAACGTGATACGCAGTCATGACGTTCGTCCTGGGGTATCAATGCAGAGGCAAAACTGTGGTTACATCGGCACCAAAGTCATTCACCAAGGTCAGTTGCAGCGAGTCGCCCGCGCGAGCGCTGGTGCCAGCTGGCAGCGTCCATTGCGCCTGGCTAAGCGGGGCCACGATTTCAGCAGTTTTCAGCGGCTGTTTTTTGCCTTGGCTGACCACCTGTGCGTTGCGCACGATGG
The DNA here is from genome assembly GCF_029959305.1 of Pseudomonas sp. PS01297. Taxonomy (NCBI): domain Bacteria; kingdom Pseudomonadati; phylum Pseudomonadota; class Gammaproteobacteria; order Pseudomonadales; family Pseudomonadaceae; genus Pseudomonas; species Pseudomonas sp. PS01297. The sequence goes on along the minus strand of NZ_JASCPQ010000008.1, from coordinate 50,502 downwards.
CGAAGTAGCCACTGTTGTTTGTGGTGATGATGGATTGGCCCTGTACTTTGAAATCCAGAGACTTGCTCAGGTTCTCGGGGTCACCGGCCAAGCCTTGAGGCCGATAAAACAGCTTCATTCGGCTGCTGACACTGAGCAGCAACTTGTTGGCTTGCAGTTCGCTGGCCTTCATCGCAGGTACCTGCAAGAAACTCAGGTAATACAAGGACTCCCGGTCCTTTGGCAGGTTGTTGCCGGTAAACACCACGCGCACGACCTGGCCGGCATTGGGGTTCATGCGAAAGACTTGCGGGCTGACGATAAATGGAGCCTCGGCCGTTTGTGCAGTGGCCTCGGGGTTACCGCTGTCGACCCACATTTGCACCAGATTGGGGTAGGCATCCTGGCTGGTCAGTTGCACCACTTTTTCTTGGGCTTGAGCCGGATAGATCACACGGGTGCCGGTCATTACGACACTGGCATTGGCAAAATGGGGCATAGCGGCCCCCAGTACCAAAGCCAGGCTTAAGGCAATTTTATTGAGGCGAGTCATGGGTTTTTCGTCCATCAGGCGCAAAACTTGCGACTTGAAAGGGCGGGGCTGGAACTGCCGGGCGCAGAGGCCCGGCAATGTATTTCGCTTACAGGTAATCCAGTGCGTATTGCGCGGTAGCAGAAACGGTACCGGCGCCAGCAGTGCCGGCTTCACTGACGTATTGCACGGCGAAATCGTGGCTGGCACTGGTATCTGTGCCGTTCAGGACCAGGCCAGCGACTGAAGTGATGCCATTGAGCGTTACGGCAGCACCGCCCGCGCCGTCGAGCAATTGAACCTGCACATTGGCTGCGGTGCCTGCGTTGACGAGGTTGCCGGCGCTGGTCACGTTGCTGCCCAGAAATGCAGTTTTAATGGCCAAGGTGTTACCTGCACCCGGAGCCTGGCAACCGCTGACACCGATGGTGAAAGGTGTTTCCCCGGCTTTGCTGTTTACAGCGGCCAGCGCAGCAGTGCTGACGGTAGGCATCAGAATCACTGGGTTGGCAGCGTTACCGTTGACAGTGACGGAACAGGTTTGAGCGGAAACCTGACCTTTGAAGGTGATGGTGTTCTGGGAGGCTGCGAAAGCCATGACTGGGAAGGTAGTAGCTAGGATCAAAGCAATGCGCTTCACGATGAAACTCCTGATGAAATGAGGTGGTGGTGCTGATGTGCTGACGCTGTCCCGCACTCGCCTTGCTTGGCATAAGCGGGCCTTGACCAGGCCTGACAACAGTAAGAAAAATCACCACCAGGAGTAATCAGACGATTCTTAAAAACCACGGGCACCGCTTTGCGCAAGGCCCTTGAGTGCGTGCTGATTGACCATGGGAAGACGCCACGAAGCTGCGCCCGGCAGATGTGCCAGGCGCAGTTTTGTGGTTTTGGGAGAGGAGGTTTTAGCGCGGTTGCAGCAAAGCGTTACTCAAGCGAACGTCCCAGTTTCCAGTAGCCCATCAACGTCAGCCCGTTGCGGTCAAGCCCGCATTCATTGATGAAAAACCGGCGAATATCCATGACCGCTGCGGATTCCCCGGCCACCCAGGCATAGAACTCGCTGCGCTTGGCGCTGGCCAGTTCCCACAGGCGCTGGCTGTTCAGGTCCAGCTCTTGCAATGCTGAGCTGTCGTTGAGGTTGGCCCGGGTGGGCGGCAAGCTCGCCAGTTCGCGGGCCGCGAGGATCATGCCTTCGCCATGCTGCTTGTGCAGTGTGAGGCGGGGCAGCCAGTGCACTTTGGTGTGCACGCCGCAGAGCAGCGGCATGCAATCGGCCTCTTCGGGCACTTCGATAAACGCCTGGACTTGGGGCGCGTCGGGATGGCTGGCCAGTTGTTCGAGGATGCCGGCGATGGCCGGCAGGGCGGTTTCGTCGCCGATTAGCAAGATTTTGCGCACGCCCTGCGGCGGCATCCATTCATAGCCGCCGGGGTCGGCGTGGTAGGCGGCGTTGGGGGCGACTATTTGTAACGGGTCGCCTGGCCTGGCGTGCACCGCCCAGCGCGAAGCGGGGCCGGTTTCGCCATGCAGTACAAAGTCGATGTCCAGTTCGTTTATGTCGGGGCGTAAAGCGCGAATGGTGTAAGTGCGCATCGGCGGCGCGTGCTCGGGCTTCAGTGTGCGGCGCGCGGCTTGCCAGTCGCCAACCTTGGGCAAGTCGGGCGCGCTGCCATTGGCGCTGGGGAAGAACAGCTTGACCCGCTGATCGGGGGCCAGCGTGTGCATCAGCGCCACATCCTCGCCCGTAAACACAAAACGCGTGAGTGAAGGGCTCAAGGCAATGCGCTGCTTGAGGTGAATGTCGAACAGTTGATAGCCGGTCGGTTTGCTGAGCCGTTTGCGCAGGGTTTGCACCAAAGCTGCGGGAGACATGGAGAGCACCCATCAATGAGCTGGAGACCTGTATAGAACGAGCTGCCCGGGAATAAATTTAAGCCCGGGTGGCTTATGGTGTGGGAGCGGGCTTGCCCGCGATGATATCGGCGCGGTGTAACAGATAAGTGAGCGTCGCCTGCATCGCGGGCAAGCCCGGCTCCCACAGGGCATGTGTCAAGCTCGCGGGCCTTTTAATTTTCCCCCCGCTTCATCCGTTCCGTAGGGATAGCCGAGCCAAAGCTCGATTGCCAACGTGTACGGAAGAAGTCAGATGAATGCTGAGAAGTCCCTCAAACTTGCCCGCCGATTCATCGAATTGCCGCTTGAAAAACGCCGGTTATTCCTCGACGGTCTGCGTGCGGAAGGGATCGACTTTTCACAGTTTCCGATTCCTGGCGATGTGCCTCAGGCGGATCGCCAGGCGCTGTCCTACGCACAGCGGCGCATGTGGTTCTTGTGGCAACTGGACCCGCACAGCGGTGCCTACAACTTGCCCGGTGCCGTGCGCCTGACCGGCGCGCTGAATCTCAGGGCGCTGGAGCAGGCGTTCGCTGAGGTGGTGCAGCGTCACCAGACCTTGCGCACGGTGTTCCGGCAGAACCCTGACGACAGCCTGGAGCAAGTCGAGCGCCTGGCGCCGATCACCGTCGAGCCTGTGGATTTCAGCCTGTTGCCTGCTATCGAGCGCGAACAGGCGGTGGCCGCTGAGGCCCAACAGCAGTCGCTGCAACCTTTCGATCTGGCCAATGGCCCGCTGCTGCGGATCAAGCTGCTCAAGCTTGGCGCTGACGAGCATGTGTTGCTGCTGACCTTGCATCACATCGTCTCCGATGGCTGGTCGATGAACGTGCTGATCGACGAATTTATCCGCTGTTACGATGCCTTTGCGCGTAACGAGGCGCCGCAGTTGCCCGAATTGGCCATCCAGTACAGCGATTACGCCCTGTGGCAACGCCGCTGGCTGGAGGCCGGTGAGCAAACGCGGCAACTGGCGTACTGGCAGGCCAAGCTGGGTGATGAGCACCCGGTCATCACCTTGCCCAACGACTACCCGCGCCCGGCCGTGCCCAGCTATCGCGGCACGCGCCATGAGTTCGCGGTGGCCCCGGAGCTGGTTGAGCAGTTGAGGGCCTTGGCGCAACAGCACACGGTCACGCTGTTCATGCTGCTGTTGGGCGCCTTTAACATCTTGTTGCAGCGCTACAGCGGGCAAAACGATCTGCGCGTGGGCGTGCCGATTGCCAACCGCAACCGCCGTGAAGTCGAAGGGTTGATCGGCTTCTTTGTGAACACCCAGGTACTGCGCACCCAACTGACGGCAGACACCACCGTGGCCGAGTTGCTGGCCGCGGTCAAAGAGACCGCTCTCGGTGCTCAAGCCCATCAGGAACTGCCGTTCGAGCAATTGGTAGAAGCCCTCAAGCTTGAGCGCAACCTGAGCCACAACCCGTTGTTTCAAGTGATGTACAACCATCAGCCGCAAGTGGCCGACATTGAAGCGATCCAAACGGCTTCGGGGCTCACACTGGGCCTGATTGAGTGGGAAGGGCGCACCACGCAGTTTGACTTGAGCCTGGACACCTACGAGAAATCTGGCCGTCTGCACGCAGCGCTCACCTATGCCAATGACCTGTTTGACGGCGCCACCATCAGCCGTATGGCGCGGCACTGGTGCAACCTGCTGCGAGCGCTGGTGGACCACCCCGAACGGCGGATCGGTGACTTGCCGATGCTCGACGCCAGTGAAATACAGACCCGTGTGCACGACTGGAACCGCACCCACGCTCAATACCCGACCCACACTGGCCTGCATGTGTTGATTGAAGCCCAGGTTGAGCGGATCCCCGATGCCACGGCGCTGGTGTTTGGCGCGCAGACCTTGAGCTATGCGCAGCTCAATGCCCGCGCCAACCAACTGGCCCATGAGTTGCGTGAACGGGGTGTCGGCCCGGATGTGCTGGTGGGGATCGCCGTTGAGCGTTCAGTAGAAATGGTGATCGGCCTGCTGGCGATTCTCAAGGCGGGCGGAGCCTATGTGCCGCTCGACCCGGAGTACCCGGCCGAACGTTTGAGCTACATGATCGACGACAGCGGGATCCAGTTATTGCTGACGCAGGAGCATTTGCAGACGGCATTGCCACAACACATCCCGGTCATGCGCCTTGATTGTTTAAACGATCAACAGATCGCGAGGCAAGCTCGCGCCTACAGTGCAGAGAATCTGGTTGATCTGACCCGGCCGCAAAACCTCGCCTATGTGATCTACACCTCTGGCTCTACCGGCAAACCCAAGGGTGCGGGTAACACCCATGCTGCGCTGGTCAACCGCCTGAGCTGGATGCAGCAGGCGTATCGGCTGACGGCCGACGATGCCGTGCTGCAAAAGACTCCGTTCAGTTTTGATGTGTCGGTGTGGGAGTTTTTCTGGCCGCTGCTCACCGGTGCACGCTTGGTAGTGGCGCAACCGGGGGAGCACCGCGAGCCGCTGCGCCTGATCGAAACCATTCGCCAGCAGCAGATCAGCACGCTGCATTTTGTGCCGTCGATGTTGCAGGCATTTATTCATGAAGTGGGCGTTGAGCAGTGCACCAGCCTGCGGCGGATTGTCTGCAGCGGGGAAGCGTTGCCGGTTGATGCCCAGCAGCAGGTGTTCAGCAAACTGCCCGATGCCGAGTTGTACAACCTGTATGGCCCGACCGAAGCGGCCATCGACGTGACGCACTGGACCTGCATCGATGAGGGTGCGGCCAGCGTGCCGATTGGCTTGCCCATCGCCAACCTGCGTACGCTGGTGCTGGATGCCAACCTCTCGCCCGTAGCCTTGGGCGTGGCCGGGGAGTTGTATCTGGGCGGGGCCGGGCTGGCGCGCAGCTATCATCGGCGCCCGGCGCTGACGGCAGAGCGTTTTGTGCCGTGCCCGTTTAATCAGGGCGAGCGCCTGTACCGCACCGGCGATTGGGTACGCCAGCGGGTTGACGGAGTCATTGAATACCTGGGCCGCCTTGATCATCAGGTCAAACTGCGCGGGTTGCGCATTGAACTGGGGGAAATCGAGGCGCGTCTGACCGAGCAGCCGGCCGTGCGCGAAGCCGTGGTGCAGGTGCTCGACGGCAAGCAACTGGTGGCCTACGTGGTGCTGCACGCGCAGGCGCCTGCCGACGCTTGGCAAACGGAATTGGCCAACCAACTGCAACTCGGCTTGCCGGACTACATGGTGCCCATCCACTGGGTCAGCCTTGAACGTTTGCCGCTGTCGCCCAATGGCAAACTCGATCGTAAAGCCTTGCCGCGCCCGGACATCAGCACCGTGCAGCAAGGCTACGTCGCACCGGCCTCTGAGCTGGAGCTGCGCCTGGCCGAGATCTGGCAACAGGTACTGGGCGTGGCGCAGATCGGTGTCGACGACAACTTTTTTGCCCTGGGCGGCGACTCGATCATCTCGATTCAAGTGGTCAGCCGTGCCCGTCAGGCCGGGATCGCTTTCAGCCCCCGCGACCTGTTCCAGCATCAAACCATCCGCAGCCTGGCCCGGATTGCCGCGCTGAGCACCGAGACCCTTGTTGATCAAGGGCTGGCCACGGGCGCGGTGGCGCTGGCGCCGGTGCAGCAGTGGTTTTTCAGCCTGGACATGCCCCAGCGCCAGCACTGGAACCAGTCATTGCTGCTGCACCCGCGCCAGCCGGTGGATGCCGGGTTGCTGGAGCAGGCGCTGAACACGCTGGTGAGCCATCACGATGCGCTGCGTTTGCGCTTTGTTCAGCACCACGGCCAATGGCAGCAAGCCTATGCCGAGCTGCCGAACGAGCCTCTGCTGTGGCAGCGTCAGGCCGCGTCAACTGACGAACTCAAAACCCTGTGCGAACAGACCCAATGCAGCCTGGACTTGCACAACGGCCCGTTGCTGCGGGCGTTGCTGGTGGACATGGCCGATCACAGCCAGCGCCTGTTGCTGGTGATTCACCACCTGGTGGTGGACGGCGTGTCGTGGCGGGTGCTGCTCGAAGACTTGCAGCAGTTCTACACCCAACCGGTGCAGGCGGCGCAGGCCAAAACCAGCGCCTATCAGGCCTGGACCGCCCGCTTGGCCGATGAGGCACAGGCGCGGGTCGGGGAACTGGCGCTGTGGCAGCGCCAACTGGCCGGCGCGTCCAGCGAGTTGCCATGGGATCGGCCTGATGCCGGCTTGCAAAACCGCCATGCCCGCACCTTGTCACTCACCCTCGACGCCGAGCTGACCCGCCAGTTGCTGCAAGTCGCCCCCGCCACCTATCGCACACAGGTCAACGACCTGCTGCTGAGCGCGTTGGCGCGGGTGATTTGCCGCTGGAGCGGGCAGCCCAGCAGCTTGATCCAGTTGGAAGGTCATGGCCGCGAAGACCTGTTTGCCGACCTCGACCTGTCACGCACCGTGGGCTGGTTTACCAGCCTGTTCCCGGTGCAATTGACTCCAAGTGCGGATCTGGGTGACTCGATCAAGGCGATCAAGGAGCAACTGCGCAGCGTGCCGGACAAAGGCGTGGGCTATGGCCTGCTGCGCTATCTGGCAGGCGAGGGCGTGGCTGAACAACTGGCCAGCCTGGCGACAGCGCGCATTACCTTCAACTACCTGGGCCAGTTTGATCGGCAGTTCGATGACACCGCGATGTTTGCCCCGGCCACTGAAAGCGCCGGGCTGGCCCAAGACGAAAACGCGCCGCTGGCCAACTGGCTGAGCATCGAAGGGCAGGTGTATGGCGGCGAACTCAACCTGCAATGGACCTACAGCCACGAGATGTTTGACGACGCCACCGTGCAGGCACTGGTGGACGATTATCGGGATGAGTTGACGTCGTTAATTGCCCATTGCGTCAACAGCGAGCAAGGCGGTATGACCCCGTCGGACTTCCCGCTGGCGCAACTGACCCAGGCGCAACTGGACGCCCTCAAGGTTGCGGCCAGTGCCATCGAAGACATCTACCCGCTATCGCCGATGCAGCAGGGCTTGCTGGTACACACCTTGCTCGAGCCCGGCTCAGGCATTTACTACATGCAAGACCGCTACATCATCGACAGCGAAATCGACCTGCCACGCTTCACCGCAGCCTGGCACGCGGTGGTGCAGCGTCATGATGCGTTGCGCGCTTCGTTCAGCCTCGACGATGACGGCCAGATGCTGCAAATCATCCACCGCGATGCCGCGCCCAACGTGCAAGTGCACGACTGGACGGATCGCCCCGAGGGCGAACACGAAGCGGCGTTGCAAACGTTGCTGGCCGAGGACCGGGCCCAAGGCTTTGACTTGCTCAACTCGCCGCCTTTCAGCCTGCGCCTGATCCGTCGCAGCGCCGGGCATTACTGGTTCATCCTCAGCAACCACCACATCCTGATTGATGCCTGGTGCCGCTCGTTGTTGCTGCAAGACTTCTTTGTCCTGTACAGCGGCCAGCGCAGCCTGCCACCCGCGGCGCGTTATCGCGACTTTATTGAATGGCTGCAAACCCAGGGCGAGCGTGAAGCGCTGCAGGCCTGGAGCGCTGAACTGGCCGGGTTTGAACAGCCGACGCCGCTGCCGTTTGACCGTGCCGTGCGCCGTCAGGGCGGGTTCTCGCAGATCGGTGATTGCTATGCCGACCTGGAGGTCAGCCAGGGCCGCGCCTTGCGCGAACTGGCCCAGCGTTACCACGTGACCGTCAACACCCTGACCCAAGCCGCCTGGGCGCTGGTGTTGCAGCGCTACAGCGGGCTCGACGAAGTACTGTTTGGCGTCACCGTGGCTGGGCGCCCGGTCAATCGCCCGGAAATGCAAGACACCGTTGGCCTGTTCATCAACAGCATCCCGCTGCGCATGCGTTTGCCGCAGGCAGGGCAGCGGGTCAGCGTGCGCGAGTGGCTGCAAGGGGTGTTTGCGCACAACCTGGCGCTGCGTGAACACGAGCATTTGCCGCTGTTGAGCATTCAGGCGTGCAGTGCGCTGGACAAAGGCCAGCCGATTTTCGACAGCCTGTTTGTCTATGAAAACGCCCCGGTGGAGAGCGCGGTGGTCAGCGGCGCCGAGCAGATCAGCGCCAAGTCCGACAGCGCGCGCACTCACACCAACTACCCGATGACCGTGGTGGTGTACCCCGGCGATGCGCTGGGCTTGCACCTGTCGTACGACAAACGCTTTTTTGATGAGGCCACGGTCGAGCGCTTGCTGGCGGACTTCAAGCGCCTGTTGCTGGCGATTGGCGAACACGCCGAAGGCAACGTTGCCGACCTGCCGTTAGTGGAGGCTGACGAGCGTGCGCAGTTGTTGCAGGCGGGCAACCAGACCGTCCGCGATTACCCGTTGGCGCAGGCTTATGTACGGCTATTTGAAGCGCAACTGGCGGCGCACCCGGAGCAGGTGGTTGCCACGTGCCTGGATCAGCGCTGGACCTACCAGATGCTGGATCAGCGGGCGAACCGGCTCGGCCATGCGCTGGTGGCGGCGGGCGTCACTGTTGACCAGCCTGTGGCCTTGCTGGCCGAGCGCAGCCTCGAACTGCTGGGCATGATGCTGGGCACCTTCAAGGCCGGGGCGGGCTACTTGCCCCTCGACCCGCACTTGCCGACCCAGCGCCTGTTGGCGTTGCTGCAACTGGGGCATGTGCCGTTGCTGGTAGCCAGTGCGGCGTGCCGTGAACAGGCCGAGCGCGTGCTGGCATTGCTCAGCCCGGCGCAGCGCCCGCCCTTGCTGGTGTGGGAGGACGTGCAAGGCGCCGGGTATTGCAGCACGTCACCGGGCATCTACACCGCGCCCAACAACCTGGCCTATGTGATATTCACCTCGGGCTCCACCGGCACGCCAAAAGGGGTGATGGTCGAGCAGGCCGGGATGCTCAATAACCAACTGAGCAAACAACCGTATCTGCACCTGAGCGCGGCGGACGTGATCGCCCAGACGGCGTCGCAGAGTTTTGATATTTCGGTGTGGCAGTTCCTCGCGGCGCCGTTGTTTGGTGCCCAGGTCGACATCGTGCCCAACGCCATCGCCCATGATCCGGCCGCGTTGCTGACGCATGTGGCCGCACGCGGGATCACCGTGCTCGAAAGCGTGCCGTCGCTGATCCAGAGCCTGCTCGACGAGCCCGAGGGTTCGCTGGCTGCGCTGCGCTGGATGCTGCCCACCGGCGAAGCCATGCCCCCGGAGCTGGCGCGCCGCTGGTTGCAGCGTTACCCGCAGATTGGTCTGGTCAACGCCTACGGCCCAGCCGAATGCTCGGACGACGTGGCGCTGTTTCGTGTTGACGCGGCGTCGGCCCAGGGCGCGTATTTGCCGATTGGCCTGGCCACCGACAACAACCGTTTGTATGTGCTGGATGGCGACTTGCAGCCAGCGCCGACCGGTGTGGTCGGTGAGTTGTACGTGGCCGGTACGGGCGTGGGCCGGGGGTATTTCGCCGACCCGCTGCGCAGCGCGGCGGTGTTTTTGCCTGACCCTTACGCCGCCAGGGCGGGCGAGCGTTTGTACCGCACTGGCGACCTGGCCCGGCGGCGCCCGGACGGCCAACTGGAATACGTCGGCCGTATCGACCAGCAGGTCAAAGTGCGCGGCTTCCGTATTGAATTGGGTGAAATCGAGTCGCGTCTGCGTGACCTGGCTGGCGTGCGTGAAGCCGCCGTGGTCGTGCAGGACAGCCCGACCGGCAAGGCGCTGGTGGCCTTTGTGGTGGCCGACGATGAAGCAAATGCCTGTAGCGAATGGCGCGAGACCTTGAAGGCTGCGCTCAAGGCGCAACTGCCGGACTACATGGTGCCGCTGCACTGGGTTCAATTGCAGGGCTTGCCACTCAATGCCAACGGCAAGGTCGACCGCAAGGCGCTGCCCCAGGCCCAAGCGGTTGACTGGCAGCGCGAGGTGATTGCGCCCCACGCCGGGATCGAAAGCCGTATTGCCGCAATCTGGCAAGAGGTGCTCAAGCTTGAGGCGGTCAGCCGCGACGACAACTTCTTTGAACTGGGCGGCCATTCGCTGCTGGTGGCGCAAGTGGTGTCGCGGGTGCGCCAGCAGTTGGGTATCGAACTGGCGCTGAGCAGCCTGTTTGAAAGCAGCGTGCTCAGCGATTTCGCTGCCCGTTGCGCCTCACAGCCGCCATCCCTCAGTCAGCCGCCATTGCGCCCGCGTGCGCCCGGCCAGCCCAGCGTGTTGTCGTATGCGCAGCAGCGCCAATGGTTGCTCTGGCAGCTCGACCCGCACAGCGCGGCCTACAACATTCCGGCGGCGCTGCGGCTTAAAGGTTCACTCGATCGCGAGGCCTTGCTGCGCAGCTTCAACGCCCTGCAACAACGCCACGAAACCTTGCGCACCACCTTTGTTCAGGACGGTGACCAGGCCCGTGGCGTGCTGCACGCACATTTGCCGCTGGCGCTGCGTGAATTGACCCTCGATCAGCCATCAGCCGCGCAGATTGACGCGCAGGTGGCCGAAGAAATGCGTCAGCCCTTCGACCTGCGCACGGGGCCGTTGCTGCGCGTGTTGCTGCTCAAGGTGGCGGACGATGAGCACGTGCTGGTATTGACCGTGCATCACATTGCTGCTGACGGTTGGTCGATGCAGGTGATGGTCGATGAATTCAGTCAGTTGTATCGGGGCCATGAACTGCCGCCCTTGGCCGTGAGCTACGCCGATTACGCCGCCTGGCAGCGCGACGGATTGCAAGCTGGCGAGGGCGAGCGCCAGTTGAACGCCTGGCGTGAACAGCTCGGCAGCCAGCATGCACCACTTGAGCTGCCCAGCGAGCTGGTTCGCCCGGCGATCCGCAGTGAGCGGGGGGCGCGAGTGGAGGTAGCTATTGAACCGGCATTGGCGGGTGCGCTGCGGCAGTTGGCGCAACAGCACAATGTGACGCTGTTTATGCTGCTGTTGGCCAGTTATCAGACCTTGTTGCATCGCTACAGCGGCCAGTCGGCGATCAATGTCGGGGTGCCGAATGCCGGGCGTGGGCAACTCGAAACCGAAGGCCTGATCGGCTTCTTTATCAACACCCAGGTGCTGCGCAGCGAGATCGACGGCCAGCAAACCTTTGCCAGCCTGCTGCAACAGGTCAAGCGCAACGCCCTGTGGGCGCAAGCGCATCAAGACCTGCCGTTCGAGCAACTTGTAGACGCGTTGCAGCCGCAGCGCAGCCTGAGCCACAGCCCGCTGTTTCAAGTGCTGTTCAACCATCAGCGGCAGATCGGCGAGAGCGTCGAGCGGCAACTGCCGGGCCTGAGCATTGAGCGCATGGACTGGCAGCAGCACACGGCGCAGTTCGATCTGGCGCTGGACACCGAAGAACAGGGCGAGCGCTTGCACGCCAGCCTGACCTACGCCTGCGATGTGTATGACGCCGCGACCATTGAGCGCTTGGCCGGGCACTGGCTGAACCTGCTGCGCGCGGTGGTGCAGGCACCCCAGCAACGTATCGCTGAGTTGGCCTTGCTGGGTCCGGACGAGCAACAGGCGTTGCTGACGCACTGGAACCCGCAGGTTGAGGTGCAGCCTGCCGGGCCAACCCTGCATCAACTGTTCGAGGCGCAGGCCGCCTTGCACCCGCACGCCCTGGCGTTGCGCTGCGGTGACGATTCGATGACCTATGCAGCGCTCAACGCCCAGGCCAATCGCCTGGCCCGCAGGTTGCGCGAACGCGGTGTCGGCCCGGAAGTGCGGGTTGGCATTGCCACTGAGCGGGCTGTGGCGTTGGTGGTCGGGGTGCTGGCGATTCTCAAGGCCGGGGGCGCGTATGTGCCACTCGATCCGCAATACCCCGCCGAGCGCCTGAGCTACATGATCGAAGACAGCGGCATTCAGTTATTGCTGACCCAGGAGCACCTGCTGGAAAACCTGCCGCCGCGGGTCGGCGTGCAGGCTCTATGTCTGGAACATGTGCAGTGGGAGGCGTTTAGCGCCGACAATCTGCTCAACCTTACCCGGCCCGACAACCTGGCGTATGTGATCTACACCTCGGGTTCAACCGGGCGCCCGAAAGGGGCGTTGCTGAGCCATGCCAACGTCGGCCGTTTGATCAGCGCCACCGCCGATGAGTTTGCCTTTGGTCCGAGTGATGTGTGGACGCTGTTCCATTCCTATGCGTTCGATTTCTCGGTGTGGGAGATGTTCGGCGCGCTGTGCACCGGCGGGCGTCTGGTGATCGTGCCGTACTTCATCAGCCGCGAGCCGCAGGCGTTCCATCAGTTGCTCTGCGATGAGCAAGTCACGGTGCTCAACCAGACCCCGACGGCGTTCCGGCAATTGCTGCCCATTGCCTGCAACAGCCCGCAAAAACTGGCCTTGCGCTGGGTGATCTTTGGTGGCGAAGCCCTTGATGTGGCGAGCTTACGCCCGTGGTACGCGCGCTTTGGTGATGCGCCCACCACGCTGGTCAACATGTACGGCATCACCGAAACCACGGTGCACGTGACCTGGCGCGCCCTGAGCACCCAAGACCTCGATGCCAGGGTACAAAGCCCGATCGGCCGGCCCATCAGCGACCTCAGCTGGTATTTGCTTGATAGCCAGTTGCAACCCGTGGCGCCAGGCTGTGCCGGTGAGCTGTACATCGCCGGAGCCGGTCTGGCCCGTGGCTACCACGGACGCGCCGGACTCACCGCCGAGCGTTTTGTGCCCAGCCCGTTTGCGCCGGGCGTGCGCCTGTACCGCAGCGGCGACCTGGCCCGCCAGCGCGCTGACGGCAACATCGACTACTTGGGGCGGATCGACCAGCAAGTGAAGATTCGCGGGTTCCGCATCGAGCTGGGCGAAATCGAAACGTGCCTTAAACAGCAAGTGGGCGTCAGCGATGCGGTGCTGAGCGTGCATCAGGGCCAGCTCTGCGCCTATGTGGTGGCCGAGCAGACGCCAATCGATCCGTTGGCGTGGCGCGAGCAATTGCGCACCGCGCTCAAGGTCGATTTGCCGGATTACATGGTGCCGAGCCACTGGCTGCTGCTGGAAGCCCTGCCGCTGACCGGTAACGGCAAGCTCGATCGCAAGGCGTTGCCACTGCCTGACGCCGAGCACTGGCAGCGCCCTTACAGCGCCCCGGTGGGCGACCTGGAAACCAGGCTGGCAACGATCTGGGCTCAGGTGCTGGAAATCGAGCGGGTAGGGCGTCACGACAACTTCTTTGAATTGGGCGGGCACTCGCTGCTCGCAGCCCAGGCCAACGCCCGGGTCGAACTGGAACTGGGCCTTGAAGTGGCGCTGCGTGCGCTGTTCGAAACCCCCGACCTGCACGCCTATGCCGCCCTGGTACAGGCCCAAACGCCTGCGGATAACGATGTTCGTCTGAGCGCACTTGAGTCGCTGCTCGACGAGATGGAGATCAACTGATGGAACACTCTACCGCCTGGCGTATTGCCAACCGCTTCGCCAGCCTTGCACCGCAGCAGCGCCGAGAGTTCTTGCACAAGATGCAAGAGCAGGGCGTCAGTTTCGGCCAGTTGCCGATCCCGCAGACCGCATCGCCAGACGCACCCTGCGCGCTGTCCTATGCCCAGCAACGGCAATGGTTCTTGTGGCAGCTTGACCCGCAAAGCGCGGCGTACCACATCCCGGCCGCCTTGCGTTTGCGCGGCGAGCTGAACGTGGCGGCGTTGCAGCACAGTTTTGATGCCTTGCTGGAGCGCCATCACAGCTTGCGTAGGGTCTTTGCTGAAGATGACAGCGAACATGCAGCCTCTGTAGCCGCTGCCGAAGGCTGCGATAAGGGCCGAAGGACCTTCGCTTTTGAAACTCAAAGCAGGGTCGCTGCGCAACCCATCGCAGCCTGCGGCAGCGGCTACAAAGTATTAATTGCCCGCCACGACCTGCGTGACCAACCGCAATCCGAACGCCTGAACCTGGCGCTGCGCCAGGTTGAGCAAGACATCGCGCAACCGTTTGATCTGCAACACGGGCCGTTGCTGCGGGTGAGTCTGTTGCAGCTGGACGCGCAGGATCATGTGCTGGTGCTGACCTTGCACCACATCGTGGCTGATGGTTGGTCGATGGGCGTGCTGGTCGATGAGTTTTCGCAGTTGTATGCGGCTCATGCCCAAGGCCAAACCCTAGAGTTGCCAGAACTGGCGATTCAGTACGCCGACTACGCCCTGTGGCAACGGCGCTGGATGGAGGCCGGGGAGCTGGAGCGGCAACTAGACTGGTGGCGCGGGCAACTGGGCAGCGAGCAACCGGTGCTGGAGTTGCCCAGTGACCGCTCACGCCCTGTGCAGCCAAGCCAGCAAGGTGCGCGATTGGATTTCGCGCTGCCAGCCGAGTTGGCCAAAGGCCTGCTGAGCCTGGCCAGGCAGCGTGGGGTGACGCCGTTTATGCTCTTGCTGGCCAGTTTTCAGGTGCTGCTGCACCGCTACAGCGGCCAGCAGGATCTGCGTATCGGTGTGCCGGTGGCCAACCGCACACGTGCGGAAACCCGTGGCCTGATCGGCTTTTTCGTCAACACCCAGGTGCTGCGGGCCGAGCTGGACGGGCGCATGCCGTTCAGCCAATTGTTGAGCCAGACCCGCGACCGCGCACTGGATGCCCAGGGTTATCAGGACGTGCCCTTCGAACGGCTGGTCAATGCCTTGCAGGGGGATCGCAGCCTGAGCCACAGCCCGTTGTTCCAAGTGATGTTCAACCACCAGCAAAGCCGCCCCGGCGCACTGCGCGGGATGCTCGCCGGCTTGCAGGTCGAGAGCCTGGAATGGGCGGGCCGCACTGCTCAGTTTGATCTGCAGCTAGATACCCATGAAGAAGGCGAGCACCTGCTGGCCAGCCTGACTTATGCCACTGATCTGTTCGATGCCCCGCGCATTGAAGCCATGGCCGCGCATTGGCGCACTCTGCTGGCAGGCGTGGTGGCGAACCCTGAGTGCGCGATCAGCGAGTTGCCGATGCTCGCCGCCCATGAAATCGAGGCCACGTTGTATGGCCTGAATGCCACCCAACAGCACTATCCCGGCCCTGCCTGCGTGCACCAGCACATCGAAGCGCAAGCGGCCGCCACGCCGGATGCTTGTGCACTGGTGTTTGCCGGGCAGTCGTTGAGTTATCGCGAACTCAATCAGTGGGCCAACCGTCTGGCGCATCAGTTGCGCGAGAGCGGAGTCGGCCCGGAAGTGCGCGTGGGCGTGGCGTGCGAGCGTTCGCTGGAACTGGTGATTGGCTTGCTGGCGATTCTCAAGGCCGGGGGCGCCTACGTGCCGCTCGACCCCGAATACCCGGCTGAACGCCTGGCCTATATGGTTGAAGACAGCGGCATCAGTTTGCTGCTGACCCAGGCGCACGTGCAGATGGCGTTGCCGCCACACATCCCCGTCATGATCCTGGACCCCACTGTAGGTGCGAGCTTGCCTCGCGAACTCTCAAACGATCATGAGCGCGCTGAAAACCTGACTAACCTGGCACATCCCGAGAATCTGGCCTATGTGATCTACACCTCGGGCTCCACCGGCCGCCCCAAAGGCGCAGGCAACAGCCATGGCGCGTTGTACAACCGGCTGGCGTGGATGCAACAAGCTTATGGCCTGAACGCTGCCGACCGGGTCTTGCAGAAAACCCCGTTCAGTTTTGACGTGTCGGTGTGGGAGTTTTTCTGGCCGCTGATGCATGGCGCGACGTTGGTGGTCGCCGCTCCTGGTGCGCACCGCGACCCGCAGCGACTGGCGCAACTGATCGTCGAACAGGGGATTACCACCCTGCATTTTGTGCCGTCGATGCTGCAAGCCTTCATCAACAGCGACGAGGCTGTGCAGTGTCACTCGCTGCGGCGGATTGTGTGCAGCGGCGAGGCGCTGCCGATTGCCTTGCAACGCCAGACAATGAGTAACCTGCCTCAAGCGGCGTTGTACAACTTGTACGGGCCTACCGAAGCGGCCATCGACGTAACCCATTGGACGTGCCTTGAAGAACAGCGCGACAGCGTGCCGATCGGGCGGCCGATTGCCAACCTGCGTACCTACGTCCTCAGCCCGGAACTGTTGCCCTTGCCGACCGGCGCCATTGGCGAGTTGTACTTGGCGGGCGCGGGTTTGGCCCGGGGCTACCATGCGCGCCCGGCATTGACGGCCGAGCGCTTTGTGGTCGACCCGTTTGGCAGTGGCGAACGGCTGTACCGCACTGGCGACCTGGCGCGTTATCGCGCTGACGGTGCTATCGAGTACTGCGGCCGGATCGACCATCAGGTGAAAATTCGCGGCCTGCGCATCGAGCTGGGCGAGATCGAAGCGCGCCTGCAAGAACACCCGCAGGTTCAGGAAGCCGTGGTACTGGCGCTGGACAGCCAGTTGGTGGCGTATCTGGTGCCCAGCGACGTGGCGCTGCTGGAACAGCCCGAGGCGCAAGCCGCCTGGCGTGACACCCTTAAAGCCCATGTACTGCTGAGCCTGCCCGATTACATGGTGCCGACGCAGTTGCTGTTGATCGAGCGCATGCCGCTGAGCCCCAATGGCAAGCTGGAACGCAAGTTGTTGCCGGCGCCGCAGGCCAGCGTCAGCCAGCGGGTTTTCGAGGCACCACGCAGCGACAACGAACGCCAGTTGGCGGCGATTTGGCAAGCCGTGCTGGGGCTTGAGCAGGTCGGCCGTCAGGACAACTTCTTTGAGCTGGGCGGCGACTCGATCATCTCGATTCAGGTGGTCAGCCGGGCGCGGCGTGCCGGGTTGCGCTTGCAGCCGCGTGACCTGTTTCAACAGCCGACCTTGCAGGCGCTGGCCGCTGTGGCAAGCCCGCTACAGGTTGCACACATCCCCCAAGGGCCGGTGGTGGGTACGCAAACACTGACCCCGGTGCAGCAGTGGTTCTTTGCCAATCAAACCGAGCAGCCCCAGCACTGGAACCAGTCGGTGCTGCTGGACGTGCGCGAGCCGCTGGACTTGCTGCGCCTGCAAACCGCCTTGCAGCAGGTGTTGGCCCAACACGACGCGTTGCGTTTGCAGTTCCGCGAGCAGGCCGGGCAATGGACGGCGCGCTATGTGCCGCTGGACAGCAGTGCGGCCACCGATTTGCTGTGGACCGCCCAAGTGCAAAGCAGCGAGGCGTTACAAGCCTTGTGCGACGAGGCGCAGCGCAGTTTGTCGCTGCACGACGGGCCGCTGCTGCGCGCGGTGTTGATCGACCACGAGCAAGGGGCCCAGCGTTTGTTGCTGGTGATTCATCACCTGGTGGTGGACGGCGTGTCGTGGCGGGTGTTGCTTGAAGACTTGCAGGCGGCCTATGCCGGGCAAGCCCTGGCAGAAAAAACCAGCGCCTTGCAAGACTGGGCCCGGCAGTTGTCGGCCTATGCGCAAAGCCCGGCATTGATGGCAGAACGCGACAGCTGGTTGCAGCAGTTGCAAGGCGCCAGCGCCCGGTTGCCCCATGCCCGCACGGAGGCCAGCCAAGCGTTGCGCTATCGCCAGGTGGTGAGCCTGGGCCTGGACCGGGAGCAAACCCGACACTTGCTGCAACAGGCGCCTGCGGCGTATCGCACGCAGATCAATGACCTGCTGCTGACCGCTTTGGCCCGCGCCCTGTGCGACTGGACCGGCGATTCGACGGCCTTGATCCAGCTGGAAGGCCACGGCCGTGAAGACCTGTTTGCGGGCATCGACCTGACCCGCACGGTGGGTTGGTTCACCAGCCTGTTCCCTGTCAAGTTGACCCCAGCGGCGGGCATGGCCGAGTCGATCAAAGCGATCAAGCAGCAACTGCGTGAGGTGCCGGGCAAGGGCCTGGGTTTTGGATTGTTGCGCTACCAGGGCGATGCCCAGACCCAAGCCAGCCTCGCGGCATTGCCGCAGGCACGGGTGACGTTCAACTACCTGGGCCAGTTTGACCAGAGCTTCAACGACGACGGGTTATTCGTCCCGGCTCAAGAGGCTAGCGGCGCGGCGCAGAGCCTGGATTCGCCGTTGGCCAACTGGTTGTCGGTCGATGGCCAGGTGTATGGCGGTGAATTGAAGCTGGACCTGAGCTTCAGCCAGGAATGTTTCGACACGGCGGATATCGAGGCCCTGGCCTCAAGCCTTAAGGCCCAGTTGCAGGCGCTGATTGAGCATTGCCTCAACCCGCAGCACAGCGGCGTGACCCCGGCGGATTTTGCGCTGGCTAACCTGACCCAGGCGCAACTTGACCAACTGCCCGTGCCGCCACGGCAGATAGAAGACCTGTATCCGCTGTCACCGATGCAGCGCGGTTTGCTGTTTCACAGCCTGTACGAGCCCCAGGCCGGAGCCTACGTCAACCAGCTCAGCGTCGCGGCGAGCGGGCTGGACGCCACCCGCTTGGCGCAGGCCTGGCAGGCGACGCTGGATGCACACCCGATTTTGCGCAGTGGTTTCCATTGGCCCCAGGGCGCCAGTGAGCCGGTGCAGGTGGTGCAGCGGGTGCTGGAACTGCCGCTGACCGTGCTCGACTGGCGCGGCCGCGCCGATCAAACCGCCGAGCTGGAGTTGCTGGCGCGCAGCGAGCGTTTGCAGTTTGATCCGGCGCAACCGCCGTTGCTGCGCCTGGCCTTGGTGCGTCTCGATGAGCAGCGCCAGCAACTGATCTACACCCATCACCATTTGCTGCTGGATGGCTGGAGCAATGCCTTGCTGCTGGGTGAGGTGTTGCAGCGTTATGCCGGGGTTGATGTGGCCACTCATCAGGGCCGCTTTGCCGACTACATCGGCTGGCTACAAGGGCAGGATGCCCAGGCCGATGAAGCCTTTTGGCGTGCGCAACTGGCGACCCTGGACAACCCGACGCTGTTGGCACAAAGCCTGGCGCACGGTGGTTCAGACAGCAGCGAGTACGCGGATCATCGGCAGGTGTTCGATGGGCCGAGCAGCGAGGCCTTCAATGCTTTTGCCCGCCAGCACAGCATCACCCTCAACACCTTGGTGCAGGGCGCTTGGGCGGTGTTGTTGCAGCGTTATAGCGGTCAGCAGACCGTAGCGTTTGGCGCCACTGTGTCCGGGCGCCCGGTGGACCTGCCGGGTGCAGAAAACCAGCTCGGGCTGTTTATCAACACCTTGGCGGTGATCACTCAGCCACAGGCGGCTGAAAGTGTGGCGCAGTGGTTGAGCCGTTTGCAGGCGCACAACCTTGAGCTGCGCGAGCATGAATTTACCCCGCTGAGCGATGTGCAGCGCTGGGCCGGGCGTGCCGGTGAGCCACTGTTCGACAGTTTGCTGGTGTTCGAGAACTTCCCCATCGGCGCGGCCTTGGAGCAGGGCGCGCCAGAGGGCTTGAGCTTTGCCGTGCCGGTCAACCATGAGCGCACCAACTACCCGCTGACACTGGCGGCGGTCAGTGAAGGCCAGTTGAGCCTGACCTGGAGCTTCTTGCGCAGCCATTTTGACCCGGCGGTCATTGCCCGCATGAGCGAGCACTTGGCGTGCCTGCTGCACGCCATGGTGGCGGCGCCGTTGTCTGCGTTGGGTGAATTGCCGCTGCTAAGTGCTGCCGAGCACACCCGGCAATTGCGCGAGTGGAACCCGCCACCCAAAGCCGCGACCGGGCAGAGCGTGCATCAGTTGATCGCCGCGCAGGCGGCGCTACGCCCTGACGCCACGGCGCTGATTTTTGACAGCAGCACCTTCACCTACGCCGAACTCAACCAGCGCGCCAACCGTTTGGCCCATCGCCTGCGTGAACTGGGGATCGGCCCCGAAGTACGGGTGGGGCTGGCGGTAGAACGTTCGCCGCAGATGATTATCGGCTTGCTGGCGATTCTCAAGGCCGGGGGCGCGTATGTGCCGCTGGACCCGGCGTACCCGCCAGAGCGCTTGAGTTACTTGATGCAGGACAGCGGCATTGCCTTGCTGCTGAGCCAGTCGTGGTTGCGCAAGCAGTTGCCGCAGATCGACGGCCTGCCGGTGCTGGAACTCGACCGTGAAGACGTCAGCTACTTGCCGGCCAGCAACCCGGTCAACCTGATCACGGCGCAGAACCTCGCGTACCTGATTTACACCTCGGGTTCGACCGGGCGGCCCAAAGGCGTGAGCGTGGCCCACGGCCCGCTGGCCATGCATTGCCTGGCCATTGGCGCGCTGTACGGCATGACCCCGGACGACCGCGAGCTGCAATTTGCTTCGATCAGTTTTGACGGTGCCCACGAGCGCTGGCTGACACCGCTGATGTTCGGCTCGGCGTTGATGCCCCGTGACGATGAGGTCTGGAGCGCGCAGCGTACCTGCGAAGAAATCGAGCGCCACGGCATCACCATCGCCTGTTTTACCCCGAGCTATTTGCTGCAAATGGCCGATTACATTGGTGAAGCCGGGCGCACGCTGCCAATACGTTCCTATACCGTGGGCGGTGAGGGCATGCCCAAGCACGCCTTTGATGAAGTGCAGCGGGTGTTGCAACCGCCGCGCATCATTAACGGCTACGGCCCGACCGAAACGGTGATCACGCCGTTGATCTGGTGCGCTTACCCGGACACCCAATTTGACTCGGCGTTCTTGCCGATCGGGCGCCCGGTGGGTGAACGCAGCGCCTATGTGCTGGATGCCAGCATGCAGCCGCTGCCAGTGGGTGTGGCGGGTGAGCTGTATTTGGGCGGCGAAGGCATTGCCCGCGGTTATCACCAGCGCCCGGACCTGACCGCCGAACGCTTTGTGCCCGACCCGTTTGTGCCGGGCGCGCGGCTGTATCGCAGTGGCGACCTGGCACGGCTGCGCGAAGACGGCGTGGTTGAGTACCTGGGGCGGATTGACCAGCAAGTGAAGATTCGCGGGTTCCGCATCGAGTTGGGCGAAATTGAAGCCTGCTTGCTGGAGCACGACGGCGTGCGCGAAGCTTGGGTGGTGGACCGCGAAGGCCCGGTCAGTCGCCAATTGGTGGGCTATGTGGTGGCCCGTGACCCGTTGGGCGACGAGGCGGCGTTACGCCAAGCGCTGGTCGATCATCTGCGCAGCCGTTTACCCGCGCATATGCTGCCCGCCCACGTGCTGTGCTTGGCGGCATTGCCACTGACCCCCAACGGCAAGCTGGACCGGCAGGCGCTGCCGTCACCGCAGGCCTGTCGGGAGGTGGCTGAACGTATCGCGCCAGGCACTCCGGCCGAGGTGTTGCTGGTTGAGATCTGGCAGGAGTTGCTGGGGCTGGAGGCGATTGGCGTCACCGAGAACTTCTTCGAGCTGGGCGGTGATTCGATCATCTCCCTGCAAGCGGTGAGCCGTGCCGGGGCCCGTGGGCTGGCCTTTACCCCCAAACAGCTGTTTACCGCACAAACTATCCGTGCGTTGGCGGCTCTGGCGCAGACTGCCGAGCCGCAACGGCTTGAAGCCCTCAACACTCCGGCGTTTGCCCTTGCACCCGGCACGCTGGCGATTGATCGCAATGAGCTGGACGATGTTTACCCGCTGTCGCCGATGCAGCAGGGCATGCTGTTCCATTGCATCGAGTCGCCCGAGCTTAATCTGTACGTCAACCAGTTGAGCGTGGCGGTTGAAGGGTTGCAGGTGGAGCGTTTTCGCGCTGCCTGGCAAATCTTGCTCGCACGCCATGAGGTGCTGCGCGCTGCGTTCCGCTGGCGCGACGGCGTGGCCGAGCCGATGCAAGCGGTGTATCGGCAAGCCGATTTGCCGATTGTCGAGCTGGACTGGCGCGATCATGCCGCGCCCGAAGCCGCCTTGCAGGCGCTGGCCGCGGATGAACAGGCCCGTGGTTTTGACCTCAACTGCCCACCGCTGATGCGCTTCACCCTGGTGCAGGTGGGTGAGTCCCGAGTGCAAATGATCTGGACTTACCATCACTTGCTGCTCGACGGCTGGAGCGCCTCGCGCCTGCTCGGTGAAATGCTCCGCGTGTACGCCGGGCAGGCGTTGCCTGCGCTGACCGGGCGTTATGCCGACTACATCAACTGGTTGCAGCGCCAGGACGCCTCGCAGGCCGAACACTTCTGGCGCGAGCGCCTGCAAGCGCTGGACGCGCCGAGCATTTTGGCCAAGGCCGCGAATACTCAAGGCAGCGGGCATGGCGTGTTGTACAGCTATCTGGACAGCGCGGCGACCCAGCGCCTGCATCGCTTTGCCAATGCCCAGCGCGTCACCCTTAACACGCTGATTCAGGGGGCCTGGCTGTTGCTCTTGCAGCGTCATACCGGGCAGCGCAGCGTGGCTTTTGGCGCCACCGTGGCCGGGAGACCGACGCAATTGGCCGGGGCGCAGGACATGCTGGGGCTGTTCATCAACACCTTGCCGGTGATCCAGACCCTCGACCCGCAACAGGCGCTGGGCGACTGGTTGCGTCAGGTGCAGGACTACAACCTGGCGATCCGCGACTTTGAACACACGCCGCTGGCAGATATTCAGCGCTGGGCCGGGCAGGGCGGGCAGGGGCTGTTCGACAGCATCATCGTGTTTGAAAACCACCCGGTAGACCGCGCCTTGCGCGGCGAGCAGGACGGTGAATTGCGCTTTGCCGAGGTCGGCAGCGGCGGGGTGACCAACTTCCCGATGGACTTGATGGTCAGCGCCAGCGAGCAAGGCCTGGAGGTGGAATACCTATACCTGCGCGAACGCTTCAGTGCGCCTGAGGTCGAGCGCATTCGTGCGCAACTGGAAGGGTTGCTGGCACAGTTGCCGCAAGACGCCGAGCGTGTGATCGGTGACATCGGCTTGCCCGATGCCCGTATCGAACCGGCGCAACCCGCTTTGCCGGTGATTGATCTGGTGCAGAGCTTTAGCCAGCAGGTGTTGCGCCAACCGCAGGCCAGGGCGCTGAGCTGTGACGGTCGCGAACTGAGCTATGCCGAGCTTGAGCGTCAAGCCAATGGTCTGGCGTGTGAGTTGCAGGCCCAAGGCATCGGCCCGGAGCAGGTGGTGGCCGTGGCGCTGCCGCGCTCAGAGCACACCGTAGTGGCGTTTTTGGCGGTGCTCAAGGCGGGCGCGGCCTACCTGCCGCTGGACCTGGATTACCCGGCTGAGCGTCTGGCCTTTATGTTGGCGGACTCAGGCGCGAGCCTGTTGCTGTGCCGCAGCGACGTCGATCAGCGGGTGGCGTTTGATCCGGCCCTGGCGCGGCTGGAGCTGGACACACTGGCGGACGTTCAAGGCACGCCGCACCCGGTGCAGCCATTGGCCGGGCACCTGGCGTATTTGATCTACACCTCGGGCTCCACCGGCCAGCCCAAAGGCGTGGCGGTGGCCCGCGAGCCGATTGCGCGTCATTGCCAGGGAATTATCGAGCTGTATGAACTGAGCCCGGCAAGCCGTGAATTGCACTTTATGTCGTTCGCGTTCGACGGTGCCCAAGAACGCTGGCTCAGTGTGTTGTTGGCCGGTGGCAGCCTGGTGATTCGTGGCGACCACCTGTGGACTCCCGAGCAGACCTTGCAGGTGTTGCATGAGCAGCAGGTCAATGTGGCGTGCTTCCCGCCGGCTTATCTGCAACAACTGGCCGAAGTGGCGCTGACCCAAGGGCCGCCGCCAGCGGTGCACACTTACTGCTTTGGCGGCGATGCGGTGCCGGATGCCAGCTTTGAACTGGTTAAACGCGCCTTGCAACCGCAGCGTCTGGTCAATGGCTACGGCCCGACAGAAACAGTGGTCACGCCGCTGCTGTGGCGCGCCGAGGTGACGCAGCAATGTGACGCCGCCTACGCGCCGATTGGCCGCAGCGTGGCCGGGCGAGGTGTGTACGTGCTGGATGCGGACATGAACCCGTTGCCGGTAGGTGTCAGCGGCGAGTTGTACTTGGGCGGTGAGTGCCTGGCGCGTGGCTACCATCACCAGCCCGGTTTGAGTTCCGAGCGCTTTGTGCCGGACCCGTTCGATGCCAAGGGCGGGCGCATGTACCGCACCGGAGATCTGGTGCGCCAGCGCGAAGACGGCATAGTCGACTACCTGGGTCGTCTGGACCAACAAGTGAAGATCCGCGGTTTCCGCATCGAGCTGGGCGAAATCGAAGCGCGCCTGCGTCAATGCGAGGGCGTGCAGGACGCCGCAGTCAACGTGTTCGAGGGTGTGACCGGTAAGCAGTTGGTGGGCTATGTGGTTGCCGCGCCCGGCCAGGGCCTTGAGCGCGAGGTGAAAGAACAGCTCCAGGCGCAACTGCCGGACTACATGGTGCCGTCGCAGATTGTGCAACTGGCACGGTTGCCGCTGTCGGCCAACGGCAAACTGGATCGCCGCGCCTTGCCTCAGCCCCAGCGTGCCCAAGACCATTACCGCGCGCCGCGCAATGCGCTGGAACAAGCCTTGGTGCAGATCTGGCAAGACGTGCTGGGCCTGGAGCAAGTCGGTATCGACGATAACTTCTTTGAGCTGGGCGGCGACTCGTTGCAGGTGTTGAAAGTCATCTCGCAGGTCCGTCATCAGGCGCATTTGGGCTTCAGCCTGAAACTGCGCGACCTGATGCAAAAGCCCTGCATCGCGCAACTGAGCGGTTATGAACCGCACATTGCGGCTTTTGCGCCGGACCCCTTGTTGGCGCTCAACAGCCGGGTCAGTGACGTACCGCCGTTGTTTTGCCTGCACGCGGGGTTCGGCACGGTGTTCGACTATGAACCGCTGGCCCGTAAATTGGACGGGCGCCGCAGCGTCTATGGAGTGCAGTGCCGAATGTTGCTGGACCCGGCATGGCAGGACGACTCCTTGCAGGCCATGGCCCAGGCCTACGCCGGGCACATCCGCCAGCAGCAGGCTCACGGCCCGTATCACCTGCTGGGTTGGTCGCTGGGCGGGGCGTTGACCTTGCTGGTGGCGCAAGAGCTGGAGGCCCAGGGCCAGGAAGTGGCGTTTGCCGGGTTGGTCGACAGCTACGTGGCGGGTACGGCGCAAGCCGGTGACGGGCGTGAAGATCTACAAGACTTTTTGCGCTTCGTGTTGGGCGTGACGCAGGCCGAGGCGCAGATGCTAATGGCGGATGAACAGCATAGCGCCGAGCAGGTGATTGAAGCAGCGCTGGCCACCCATGAGCATGGTGTGTTGGGGGCGGCAGAACTGAGCCAGATCTTCGCCGTGGGTGCACAGCTCAAGCACTTGGCGTTGGCCCAGCGCAGCTTGCCGCAGACTCGGGTGCAAGCTCACCACTGGTGGGTGGCAGGCCGTGAAGACGAGCGCCGGGTGCACGCGGCACACATCGGCGCGGGCGCCAGCCATGAGGTGCTGAGTGGCGGCCATTACGACTTGTTGCGCCATGCGCGATTGCTGGCGCAACTGGATGACCTGTTGGCTGTGCAGCTTGATCTGGCTTGAACGGGTGCGGAGCAAAAAATCGTTATCAAATATTAACTAAGTGATTGATTTTAAAGTCCCTGTAGGAGCGAGCCTGCTCGCGAGCTGTTGATCTTGATCTGGCTTTTGATCTGAGAGGCCCCGTTAAACCACGCTGGCCGAACGCAGGTTTTGCGCAGAGGGTAACCCGGCAGGACGCCGGGTTAGCCGCGACACGGCCAAGGATGGCCGATCGCGGCGGGCCCACGGAGTAAGGCCTGTGGTGAGGGCATGCCGAGCCGCAGCGAGGCACCGAGGGGTTGGGGCAAAAAGCGTTTGGTTACTTTGCGCTTTTCAAAGTAACGCGGCGTAAGGCCGGAACCCTAAGTGGCCGTTGCCGCAGCAACGGATATGTACTCAAGCCAAAAGCCCCTCACCCTAGCCCTCTCCCGAAGGAGAGGGAACCGATTGGGGGATGCTGAAGAAAATCGGCGGCCTGTTTGCTGCGCGACAGCGCGGCGCCGACGACGGGCGGCCCCACTAACAGTGTGTTATTGAGGAAAGTAGAAATGTCGGTGTTGCCCGAACTGGAAGCATTTTTAGAATTGGCTGAATTCAGCCGCATGACCGGCAAGACCCAGCCCATGCATGCGCTGACCCCGGCCCAGGCCCGCAGCGAGTTCGAGCAAAGCGCCAGCGTGTTTGATGTGCCGGTGACGGCAGTGGACAGCTACGACGTGCGGATTCCGGCGCGTGATGGTTTCAGCCTGTCGGCGCGGCTTTATCGTCGGCCTGGCCTTGAGGTCGGGCCGTTGCCGGTGGTGGTTTATTTTCACGGCGGTGGCTATGTCATTGGCAGCCTCGACAGCCATGATTCGCTGTGCCGCCGGTTGGCGGCGGCCGGGGATTTTGCCTTGCTGGCGGTCAATTACCGGCTAGCCCCGGAGTGGGTGTTTCCCACGGCCGTGCATGACGCCTGCGATGCAGTGAACTGGCTGCTGCGTGAGGGCCGTCAACATGGGCTGGACGCCTCGCGGGTGGCCTTTGCCGGAGACAGTGCGGGCGGAACCTTGAGCACGGTGTTATCGATTCTCGCGGTGCAGGAACCGCAAGAAGTCGCCATCGTGCCCCGCGCTCAAGTGCTGCTTTATCCGGTGACCGATGGCAGTTGCAAGCGTGACTCCCATCAGCGTTACGCCCAAGGCTACCTGCTCGAAACCGCGACCATGGACTGGTTTTACGGGCATTACGCCAAGGGTGAACAGGCGCTGCAGGACTGGCGGATTTCGCCGTTACTCGCAACAGATGTCAGCGGCCTGGCCCCGGCACTGGTGTACTTGGCCGGCTACGACCCGTTGTATGACGAAGGCCTGGCGTATGCCCGCAAGCTTGAACAAGCCGGTAACGACGTGTTGTTGCTGGAAGAACCCGGCATGACCCACGACTTTATGCGCATGAGCGGCTTGCTGGAACAGGTGCCGCAGATCCATGGGCGGGTGGCGGGTTGGTTGGATAAACAGCTTACACAATCCTGAACCTTGCGAATCACCTGTAGCCGCTGCCGAAGTATGAGGCTGCGATGGGTTGCGAAGCGACCCCGGACGGCGGTCCTGCGGCCCGCATCGCAGCCGTCGTACCTAGGCAGCGGCTACATAAATCGTTTTCAATCCCCAAACCCGATCTGCGCAATCAACCACACATTCGCCCCGCTGATCACGGTAAACAGGAACCACGCCAGCAGCTTTGTTGGCAGCCGATTTGCGAAAGGCCCCATGAGCGTCGGGTCGCTGGTCATGCGGATCAGCGGGTAGAGCGCAAAGGGCAGTTGCAGGCTCAGTACGACCTGGCTAAGGATCAGCAGTTTGCCCACAGCGTCATCGCCCATCAGCCACACCCCGAGGAACGCCGGGATCAATGCCAGGCCACGGGTGATCAGGCGGCGCTGCCAGCAGGGGATGCGCAGGTTCAAGTAGCCTTCCATGATCACTTGCCCGGCGATGGTGCCGGTGAAGGTCGAGCTTTGCCCCGAGGCCAGTAATGCCACGCCAAACAGCACGCTGGCCATGGCGCCGCCGACCAGCGGGTCGAGCATGCGGTAGGCGTCCTGGATCTCGACGATGTCCGAATGGCCGGTCTGGTGGAAGGCGGCTGCGGCGAGGATCAGGATAGCGGCGTTGACTAGCAGGGCCAGGGTCAGCGAACCGATGGTGTCGATGCGCGACAGGCGTACGGCGTCGAGTTTGCTGGCGTAGTCGCAGCCGGTCAGGCGGGTTTGCACGATGGAGGTGTGCAGGTAGAGGTTGTGCGGCATGACCGTGGCGCCAATGATGCCGATGGCAATGTACAGCGGCGCGGCGTCGCTGATGGCGGAAAGGGATGGTTTGAAGCCTTCGAAAACATCCGGCCAGTAGGGTTTGATCAGCACCAGTTCAACGAAAAAACACGCGGCGATGGTCATCACCAAGGCCAGCATGATGGCTTCGAGGCGGCGGAAGCCTTTGCCTTGCAGGGCCAGAATCAACAGGGTGTCGAAAGCAGTCAGGGCGATGCCGAAGGTCAGCGAGCAGCCCAGCAACAAGTGGAAGGCCAGCGCGCAGCCGAGCACTTCGGCGAGGTCGGTGGCGATGATCGAGATTTCTGCCAACACCCATTGAAACCGTGCCGAGCGCTGGCTGTAGCGCTCGCGGCAAAGTTGCGCCAGGTCACGCCCGGTGGCGATGCCCAGGCGTGAGCACAAACACTGCACGGCCATGCCGGCGAGGCTGGCTAGCAATACCACAAACAGCAAGCTGTAGCCGTAGCGTGAGCCGGCTTCGATGGCTGTGGCCCAGTTGCCCGGATCCATGTAGCCGATGCTGATCAACAAGCCGGGCCCGGCGAAGCGCAGCGCGCGTTTCCAGAACGGCGCCCTGGCGTCGACGGGAACGCTGCCGCTGACTTCAGGAGGGCAGAAGGGCGCGGTGGCGATTTTTGGCAGGCTGAATTTCAAACGCGGGCTCCGGGGCTTTTATAAATCAGGGTTAGCGAGGTGCAGGCAGTTGCAGTGGCGTCAGTAACGGCTGGCCACTAAAAAACGCCTGCAGGTTGTCGACCACCAATTGCACGGTGTCTTTAGCCGCTTCAGGCGATTGGCCCGCCACGTGCGGGGTCATGACCACGTTGCTGAGGGTTTTCAGGCCGTCGGGGACCAAGGGTTCGCCGTCAAACACATCCAGCCCGGCACCGGCGATGGTGCCCGCGGCCAGGGCGGTGATCAGGGCTTGAGTGTCGACCACGCTGCCCCGGCCAATGTTGATCAGGTAGCCGTCGGGGCCCAGCGCTTGGAGTACTCTGGCGTCGACCAAGTGTCGCGTGCCAGCACCGCCGGGGGTCGCCAGCACCAGAAAGTCCACCGAGCTGGCCAGGTCGTGTACGTTGGCGCGGTAGGTGTACGGGCTGTCCGGGCGGGGTTGGCGGGTGTGGTAGCTGACGCTCATGTCAAAACCCAGTGCGGCCCGTTTGGCGATGGCTTGCCCCACTGCGCCAAGGCCCACAATGCCCAGGCGTTTTCCGGACAGGCTCGGCTGGCGTACTTTGATCCACTCGTTGCGGCGCACGCTGGCGTCCGCCTGGGGGATGCCGCGCACCGTGGCCAACAGCAGCGCCAGGGCATGGTCAGCCACGCACGAGGCGTTGGCCCCGGCGCCATTGGTCACCTTGATCCCGCGATTGCTGGCGGCCTGCAAATCGACTTCTTCATAACCGGCGCCAATCACGCAGATGATGTTGAGCAAGGGCAGGGCGGCCATTTCATCATCGCGCAAACCCAGCGGGCCGCGGGTCAGCACGACGTCGATACGCGCGCCGTGAGTGGTGATGGCCTCGGCGCGGCTGGCGGCGCTGGGCGCAAGAATCAGTTCATAGCCCTGGTCTTCCAGCAGATACAGACAGTCGTTAACCGTTTCAACCAGCACCAGCACTACGTGGCCCATGGCGTGACTCCAGACAGGGATGACCGAGAATGAGGCGAGATTAGCACCTCTGTCCCGGGGTTTTCCCTGTATCAACTTGATACAAACGCTCTATTTCGAGGTTTTTTCATCTGTGCGTCGGATGTTCGGCCTTTGCCTGCGTGCTGCGCTGGAGCCGAGCCGGGTCGGCCTGTTAAGATTCGCCCTTTGTTTTATCTTCACTTCGAGATCGCTCATGACCACCGTTCGCACGCGCATCGCGCCATCACCGACTGGCGACCCCCACGTAGGTACCGCTTACATCGCTTTGTTCAACTACTGCTTTGCCAAGCAGCATGGCGGCGAGTTCATCCTGCGCATCGAAGACACTGACCAATTGCGTTCGACCCGCGAGTCGGAACAGCAGATCTTCGACGCCCTGCGCTGGTTGGGGATCACCTGGAGCGAAGGTCCGGACGTAGGCGGCCCGCACGGTCCGTACCGTCAAAGCGAGCGCAGTGACATCTACAAGCAATACACCCAGGAGCTGGTCGACAAGGGCTATGCGTTCCCGTGCTTCTGCACCGCAGAAGAGCTGGACCAGATGCGCGCCGAGCAAATGGCCAAGGGTGAAACCCCGCGTTACGACGGCCGTGCCTTGCTGCTCTCGCAAGAAGAAATCGACCGCCGCCTGGCCGCAGGCGAGCCACATGTGATCCGCATGAAAGTGCCGACCGAAGGCGTGTGCGTGGTGCCGGACATGCTGCGTGGCGACGTCGAGATCCCGTGGGACCGCATGGACATGCAAGTACTGATGAAGGCCGACGGCCTGCCAACGTACTTTTTGGCCAACGTGGTCGATGACCACCTGATGGGCATCACCCACGTGCTGCGTGGCGAAGAATGGCTGCCATCGGCGCCAAAACTGATCCTGCTGTACGAATACTTCGGCTGGGAACAACCGCAGCTGTGCTACATGCCGCTGCTGCGTAACCCGGACAAGAGCAAGCTGTCCAAGCGCAAGAACCCGACGTCGGTGACGTTCTACGAGCGCATGGGCTTTATGCCTGAGGCCATGCTCAACTACCTGGGCCGCATGGGCTGGTCGATGCCGGACGAGCGCGAGAAGTTCTCGCTGCAAGAAATGGTCGATAACTTTGATCTGTCCCGTGTCTCTCTGGGCGGGCCGATTTTCGATATCGAGAAGCTCTCCTGGCTCAATGGCCAATGGCTGCGTGACCTGCCGCTGGAAGAGTTCGCCAGCCGCGTGCAGCACTGGGCGTTGAACCCCGACTACATGATGAAGATCGCGCCGCTGGTGCAGGGCCGGGTTGAAACCTTCAGCCAGATCGCGCCGTTGGCCGGGTTCTTCTTTGCAGGCGGTGTACAGCCGGATGCCAAGCTGTTTGAGCACAAAAAGCTCTCCGGCGATCAAGTGCGCCAGTTGATGCAGTTGATTCTGTGGAAGCTCGAAAGCCTGCGTCAGTGGGAGAAAGACTCGATCACGGCGTGCATTCAGACCGTGGTGGAATCCCTTGAGCTGAAGCTGCGTGATGCCATGCCGCTGATGTTCGCTTCCATCACAGGCCAGGCCAGCTCGGTGTCGGTACTGGATGCCATGGAGATCCTGGGCCCGGACCTGACGCGCTTCCGTCTGCGTCAGGCGCTGGACCTGCTGGGTGGCGTGTCGAAGAAAGAAAACAAAGAGTGGGAAAAGCTGTTCAGCGCAATCGGCTGACATGTGTTGAAACACCCGTAGCAGCTGCCGAAGGCTGCGTCCGGCGGCGTAGCCGTCGTAAGTGCTAATTTCGCGGTTTTATTGAAAGACCGCGAGTCGAGGATTTACGATCGCTGCGCAATCGGACGCAGCCTGCGGCAGCTGCTACGGGTGAGTAGGCCTGCCAAAGGCCGTGTTTTCGGGGTTTTAAGGGTAAGTGGTTGTTCTCACGGCAAATTTTTTTAGAAATTTTTAAAAATAAGTTTGACAGCCTACCGATCCAGTCTTAATATGCGCCCCGTCCACACAGCAACACGCAACACTGACTGTTTGGGGCTATAGCTCAGCTGGGAGAGCGCTTGCATGGCATGCAAGAGGTCAACGGTTCGATCCCGTTTAGCTCCACCAAATTTTAGGTTCACTGCCTGGCCACACCGGCATTGAATCGATCAGCACTCAGCGCTGATCAAGTAGAAGGTTTGTGTCCCCTTCGTCTAGTGGCCTAGGACACCGCCCTTTCACGGCGGTAACAGGGGTTCGAGTCCCCTAGGGGACGCCAGTTTCACAGAAGCAGCATTTCGGTGTTGCTCCGCCGCCAGGCGATAAATCGGGGCTATAGCTCAGCTGGGAGAGCGCTTGCATGGCATGCAAGAGGTCAACGGTTCGATCCCGTTTAGCTCCACCAATTTACAGTTCAATGCCGGGCCACACTGGCATTGAATCGATCAGTACTCAGCACTGATCACTGTTAGAAGGGTTTGTGTCCCCTTCGTCTAGTGGCCTAGGACACCGCCCTTTCACGGCGGTAACAGGGGTTCGAGTCCCCTAGGGGACGCCACGATTACCCGCTCTGCGGGATTTTTAAGGGTCATTCATTTATTGAATGGCCCTTTTGTTTGTCTGGCGTTCGGCCATTTCCATTCCTTTTATCTTTGCTATCAGTCCGGGCCTGCCTCAGCGCAGATCGGGTGCGTTACACTGCGCGCTTTATTTGTAGGCAGGGAGACAGGCATGAATTGGGATCTGGCGACGCCGTTCATCATTGATCTGCAGGTGCAGAGCGAAGACATCGACGGTTTTGGCCATGCCAATAACGCCGCCTATGTGGTTTGGCTGGAGCGCTGCGCCTGGCGCCATTCCCAGCGCCTTGGGCTGGATTTGACCGAATACCGCAGGCTCGACCGGGCCATGGCAGTGGCGCGCCACGAAATCGATTATCTGGCCAGCGCCTATGAAGGGGATGAGCTGCAGCTCGCGACCTGGATTGTCGATTTTGACAAGCGCCTGCGTCTGACCCGGCACTTTCAATTGATCCGGCCAAGCGATGGCGCGACCTTGCTGCGTGCGCAAACCACGTTTGTCTGCATCGAACTGTCGACGGGCAAGCCCAAGCGTCTGCCGCCAGAGTTTCTCGAAGGCTACGGTTCGGCGGTCGTGGGGCCCTGATCAAGATACCGATTGGTCGCATAACCCCGTAAACTGCCGCACGTTTTTTTATGAGAGTCACCCATGCAAATTGCTTTGGCGCCGATGGAGGGGTTGGTCGACAACATCCTGCGTGATGTCCTGACCCGCACCGGCGGTATTGATTGGTGTGTGACCGAATTTATTCGGGTCACTGAACGGCTGTTGCCCGAAGCCTATATCCACAAGTTCGCCCCTGAACTGCAACACGGTGCCAAAACCCGTGCTGGCGTGCCTCTGCGCGTGCAACTGCTGGGTTCTGACCCGGCGTGTCTGGCGGACAACGCCGCGCTGGCCTGCCAATTGGGCAGCGAGGTCATCGACCTCAACTTTGGCTGCCCGGCCAAGACCGTGAACAAGTCCCGTGGCGGAGCGGTGCTGCTCAAAGAGCCTGAGCTGCTGCATGCGATTTTGCTGCAGGTGCGCCGTACGGTGCCGGCGCATATTTCGGTAACGGCCAAGATGCGCCTGGGCTTCGATACGCCTGACAGCGCCAATGAATGCGCGATTGCCTTGGCAGAGGGGGGCGCCAGCCAGATCGTGGTGCATGCGCGGACCAAAATGGACGGCTACAAGCCGCCAGCGCATTGGGAGTACATCGCCCAGGTGCAAGAGGTGGTCAAGGTGCCGGTGTTTGCCAATGGTGACATCTGGTCGGTTGAAGACTGGCGCCGTTGCCGCGAAATCAGCGGGGCTGAAGACATCATGCTCGGTCGCGGTCTGGTGTCGCGCCCGGACCTTGCCCGGCAAATCGCCGCTGCGCGGGCGGGCGAAGAGGTGGTTGAAATGACCTGGGCGGATTTACAACCGATGATCCGCGACTTCTGGGCGCAAGCTGAGGCGCAACTGACGCCGCGTTCGGCGCCGGGGCGGCTCAAGCAGTGGTTGGCTATGTTGACGCGCAACTACCCTGAAGCGGTGGTGCTGTTCAATGCCATGCGCCGCGAAACCGACTGTGAGAAGGTTCGGCATCTGGTCAACAACCCGCCTGTGGATGGCGCGTAAAAAATTTCAAAAAAGCCTCTTGAAATGATTTTGCCGATCCCTACTTAGGGGGTAAGCGATGCCGAAACCGGGTCGCGAAGACAAAATCTCGCTGAAATCAGGAGGCTAAATTATGAACACTGCATTTTCTCTGGCGCCACTGTTCCGTAATTCTGTCGGTTTTGACCGTTTTAGTGATCTGTTTGAAACCGCGCTGCGTAACGACTCCAGCGCTGGCTATCCACCCTACAACGTTGAAAAGCACGGTGATGACAGCTATCGCATCGTGATCGCGGCGGCAGGGTTCACCCAGAATGATCTGGACCTGCAAGTTGAAAAAGGTGTGTTGAGCGTCAGCGGCAGCAAACGTGAAACCTTCGGTGACAACACCGAAAGCAGCGCTGAAAAACCAGCATCAGGCGTGACCTACTTGCATCAGGGTATCGCGCAACGGGCATTCAAACTGTCCTTCCGCCTCGATGACCATATCGAGATCAAAAACGCGAACTTGAGCAATGGCTTGCTGAGCATCGACCTGCAGCGGGTGGTGCCCGAAGAAGCAAAAGCCAAACGCATCCCGATCAATAGTGGGGATCAACAGCCTGCTCTGCAAAACTGATGTGAGTCAGTGCTGGAACCCCGTCTTATAGGCGGGGTTCTTTTTTGCAGGAGGAGGGGGAGATTGCAACGGATCTGCAAGCGCGTGTTTCTATCGCCCGAAAGGGCCCAAAGCTTCAACTAGTCTGCCAAGACAGGCCTCAACATCGGGGCATTGACTGGAGCTTTAGATGAAAAACAAACGCGCACGTGATTCAGAAACAGGTCTGTTTATTCCGTTGGAGGAGGCCAAGCGCCGCCCGAAAGAAACCACCGTCGAAACCATCAAGAAAACACCCAAGCCTTCACCCAAGCGTTAACGGGCAACACACAGGCACTTGCTCCGACTCTCTCCCCGGGGCAGGTGCCTGTTCTTTAGCGAGTGCCGTGTTACTCGGCGACATGCGCCGTTTTAGGTTGATGCTGTTGCAGGTTTTTGTCGGCTTTATAGCGCAGCGCTACGTCAGGCACGCTGCTGGCTTTACCGGTTTCAACCCAGTTACGGATACGCCCGGCATCGGCAAAGTGAGTGTATTTGCCGAATGCATCCAGAATGACCAATGACACGGGGCGATTGCCCATTTCGGTCACCAGCACCAGACAATGGCCTGCCTGATTGGTGAAGCCGGTTTTAGTGATCTTGATGTTCCATTTGTCTTTGTTGATCAAATGGTCGGTGTTGTGAAAGCCCAGGGTGTAGTTGGGTTTGCGGAACGTCACCGATTTTTCTTTGGTAGTACTCAACTGGCTGAGCATCGGGTAGTGGCGCGCGGCGGCGAGCAGCTTGCTCAGGTCGCGAGCCGTCGAAACGTTGCGCGGCGACAGGCCGGTGGGTTCAACGTAATGGGTGTGCATCATGCCCAGGCTCTTGGCCTTGGCGTTCATGGCGGCAATAAACTTCACATAGCCGCCCGGGTAGTGGTGCGCCAGGCTGGCCGCCGCGCGGTTTTCTGAGGACATCAAGGTGATCAGCATCATTTCGTGACGTGACAACTCACTGCCCAGCTTGACCCGCGAGAACACGCCTTTCATTTCCGGGGTGTCGCTGATGTTGACCGAGATGTACTCGTCCATCGATTGCTTGGCGTCCAGCACCACCATCGCGGTCATCAGTTTGGAAACCGATGCGATGGGCACGACCACGTCCGGGTTGCTGGCGTAAATGACTTTATTGGTTTGCAGGTCGATCAGCAGCGCGCTGCCAGAAGCAATGTGCAGTTTCGACATGTCCCGGGGGGACATGGTGCCTTCCGTCGCTGCGGCGATTGAAGGAGCGGCTGTGCCTGTCAGAACTAAAAATAGGCTCAAAATCGAAAGATGAATTTTCACGCAGATTGACTCAATGATGGTTAGGGAATTCTAAACGGCAACCGTTGGTATACATATAACGTTACATTTTTGGAGTATGGATTAATAACGTTAGAAATGCCTGTATTTGCAGGGGGTTAGCAGAGAAATTTCACGCGGTAGGTGAGCCTGGGTATTGGGCGCCGTGCCAGTGAGGATTTTGCTGCTTCACACGCCCGTGAAGCGTGCATCGCACGAGCCTAGCAGCGCAATGCTGTTGGCTGGCTGAACAGACCTTGCAGCGGGGAATCAAAGGGCTTTAAAACGCAAAACGCCCATGAGGTGTCAGGCTCATGGGCGTTTTGCAGTTTAGGTGCCAGGGAGGGGCGGGTTAGGGCTCCGGTTGAAAATGCAGCAAGTCCCCGGGTTGGCAATCCAGAGCGGCACAGATGGCTTCGAGGGTGGCCAGCCTTATGCCTTTGACTTTTCCTTGCTTGAGCAGTGAAAGGTTCTGTTCGGTTATCCCGATCATTTGCGCGAGGTCTTTGGACTTCATCTTGCGTGTGGCCAGCATGACGTCCAGTTTTATGGCTATCGGCATCGTGCCCTCTTAGACAAACTGCTCATTCTCTCTTGCCAACGAACACGCGTTGGACAAGCTGCGAGCGATGATCATAAGAGAGGCTGAGAGAAAAAACGCAACAATATGTGACGGCTCAAAGTTTATGCTGAGCAACCGTTCCCCCACAGGTCGGGTGAAGGTGATCCATACACTCATCACCGGTGTCAGCACCAGGCTGGCCAGTACCCAGAGCAACACGCTCTTGCCCACTTTACCCAGCAGATCTGCCGACTCTGACGAAAAGTATTCGCCTTTGCTGTAGGCCAGAAACAGGCTGCGCAGTGCCAGTAAGCCTTTTGCCAGTATCAGCAGCGGGATACTGGACAGGACGATCCCGCCAGCCGCTTGCCACCAGGGCATGAGCGAGATGTTGGCGTTCAGTTGGCCAATCATCGCGGTCAAGTTGAAGCCGCCCATAAAACTGCCGAGTGCGTCAGGGAAAATCCAGTAAGCGATATTGGCCAGCAGCATGCTGACCACCAGTACCAATGTGGCGGTTGCCAGGACCCGGCTGCGATTGGCCAAGAGATCTGTTGTCATCGAACAATCCTTCTGTGCGTAGTCATCGATTTAAGTGTCCGGAGGCTGCGCAGTCCTTCCGGGTAGGTCTGTGCAGTGGCTGTATCGTAAATCGATAATAAATGATTGTAAAACGATAATTTCATAACGACTGAATGCAACTCGATAGCTGCGTTGTCGACGTGTGCCCAGGGCGGGGCCGTGTTGTTTAAGTGCCACTGCGCAATTGTGTAAAATGCCGGCCTTTGAAATTGACCGGCCAGCCTGATGACCCCTGAAGCGTTAACCACTTTGCACCTGCACTTAATCACCGCCCTGGAGACTGCGCCGGCTGAAACACGGCGTATCTTCCATGGGCGCGGCCGCTGCTGGCCGAGCCTGGAGCAGTTGACGGTGGACTGGCTGCAAGGTGTGGTGTTGGTCTCGTTGTTTAAAGAGCCGGAGCCTGCCCAGCTTGAAGCTCTGAAGCAGATGCTGTTGACGATTGTGCAGTCGCCGGTGTGGCAGGCCTGTGGCGCCCACACGCTGGTGATGCAGCATCGCTACACGTTGCAAAGTGATACTGAATGGCTAGCAGGTGAGCCGGTAGATGAGTGGACGCTTACTGAAGGCGGGTTGCGCTATCAAGTGGACTTGGGCCGCAAGCAGAACAACGGGCTGTTTCTGGATATGCGTTATGGCCGTAACTGGGTGCGGGAGAATACTGAGGGTAAGCGGGTGTTGAATCTGTTTGCCTACACCTGCGGGTTTTCTGTCGCGGCCATTGAAGGCGGCGCCGAGCATGTGGTGAACCTCGACATGTCACGTGCGGCCCTGAGCCGTGGCCGGGACAATCACCGGTTAAACGGGCATGACACCGGCAAGGTGAGCTTCCTTGGGCATGAGTTGTTCAAGTCCTGGGGGAAGGTCAAAAGCCTGGGGCCTTACGATGTGGTCATCATCGACCCGCCTTCGTTCCAGAAGGGCAGTTTTTTGCTGACCAAGGATTACCAGCGCGTGCTGCGGCGCTTGCCGGAATTGCTCACTGAAAACGGCACGGTACTGGCGTGCATGAACGATCCTTCGCTGGGCTCCGAATTTTTGATCAATGGCGTGACCGCCGAGGCGCCGAGCCTGCGCTTTGAGCAACGGCTGGAAAACCCGCCGGAGTTTCCGGATTCCGATCCTGAGTGCGGGCTGAAAGCACTGGTGTTCAAGCAAGGCGTGTGACAGGCAAAAAAAAGCCCGCGGGAGAGTGCGGGCCAAGGTTCATTGAATGAGCGGGGTCACTATACAAGTCGTCTGTTGTGACCACCGTGAAACAAAATTCATGAGCCCGGCTGAATCTGCATGCCCTGTAGGAGCGAGCTGGTCTCGCGATCTTTAGATCTGATATTCCCTCTCCCGAAGGAGAGGGAATATCGGCGAGGACGGTGGCCTCCCGCGGCTCACACGTTAGCGAGTGCGCGACGACTCAAACAGGAACCAGACGCGGCGTTCGGCTTCGTCGATCCAGTTTTCCAGCAGGCTGGTGGTGGCCACGTCACCCGACTCAGAGCACAGCTCGTGGGTGGCGCGCATGTAGGCGGCCAGTTGAATGTTGTCTTCGCGCAATTCGGCGAGCATGTCTTCCGGGGTCACGAAATCAGCATCGTTGTCCAGCAGGCGCTGGAGCTTTTTGATATGCCCGATCGAGCGGATTGTGGTGCGCCCCAGTTTGCGTACGCGCTCGGCAATGGCATCGGTGGTGGCAAAAATCTGATCAGATTGCTCATCCAGCAGCAGGTGGAAGTCACGGAAGTGCGGGCCGGACATGTGCCAGTGGAAGTTCTTGGTTTTCATGTAAATGGCGAACGTGTCGGCGAGCAATGCATTCACTTCTGCAGCAATGTTGATGCGTGCTTCTTCGCTCAGCGCCGAAGGTGTCCGCAGATCGGCCTTTCTGCTTTCCTTGGCGGATTTCAGGTCTTTCATGGTCGTTCCTCGTGTTGGCTGTGAATAGGCTTAAACGAATGAATAGTGGGGCTGACTAAAGACCACGAACAGTGGTTCGTCAAACCCGCCGGGCGGCTCAATAAGGGCGGCTAAACGTTACGACCTGACGAAGAGCAAGATCGTTCAAGACTTTCATTGATCAAGTTGCGACCCTTTGTCGCTGCTTACTGCCGGGATGTTTTTTGATGCCTACTTCGCTTCCTCGCGTCGCTTTTACTCGTGGCGCGATTGCTTGTCTGCCCTTGACGCTGGCGTGCGCGCCCTGGGGGCTTTTAGCCGGTTCGACGGCGATTGATGCGCAATTGACACCGATGCAAGCCCAAGGGCTGTCGCTTTTTGTGTTTGCCGGGGCGGCTCAATTGGTGGCCATTGGCATGATCAAAGGGGGCGCCAGTGCGCTGTCCATTTTGATCACCACGCTGCTACTGACTTCGCAACACATCCTCTATGCCATGCATTTGCGCCCCATCGTCGCGCCCATGGAGGCCAAGTGGCGTGCCAGCCTTGGCTTTTTGTTGACCGATGAGTTTTTTGCGTTGGTCAGCCCGTATGACCAAAAAACCTTCAACCGCTGGTATGCCTTGGGCGTTGGCTTGTGCATGTATGTGGGCTGGAACCTGTTTACCTGCCTGGGGGTGATTGTCGGTAAAAGTATTCCGGGGCTGGATCAGTTGGGGCTGGAGTTCTCGATTGCCGCAACGTTCATTGCCCTGATCACGCCGATTGTGCGCAATGTGCCAACGCTGATTTGCGTCGCTGTCTCGTTATTGAGCGTGGTGCTGTTCAGTTATTGGCAATGGGAGTCGGCAATTGTGCTGGCGGGGTTGGCGGGTATGACCGTCGGGTATCTGTGCAAACGACTAGGAGCGTACTTCGCATGACGGTATGGCTGATTATTGGCGGGATGACGCTGATTCTGTTTTTTAACCGCTATCTGTTTCTCGAGCCGCGCTTGCCGATTCGCTTGAACCGCGGGGTTCGTGAGTTTCTGGGGTTTGCGGTGCCAGGCATGTTAACGGCGATTTGCGGGCCGATCATTTTTATCAAGGATCACACCCTTGATCTGAGCCCCACCAACCCGTACCTGCTGGCGGCTGTGTGTGCGATAGGGCTGATGCTCTGGACCCGCAATGTGTTGCTCAGTGTCGTGTTAAGTGTGGCGTTGTTCTATCTGTTTCGTTGGTGGCTATAACTTGCGCTGCGGCGCGTGATTTGAACGGGCCGCTGACGGGAACACCGTCAATGACCACATACCAGCACGCCAGCAGACCGTCCGCGCGAAGCGGTTCGGGGACTGCGCTGCCGACAACCGACATGATATGGACCTTTGGCATAGGAACCTCCTGCTATCAAACAATGGCGCCACTTTAAGGCTTGGGCCCATGCGTAAAAAATCATTACGCGTGATAGTCGCCATTGATGCGGGTGAGGTTGTTTCTACGCAGTCTAGTCGACAACTTGATCAAGCATCTGCATCACTTCATGGTCACTCAGCAAACCCTGGCTGACCAGGTGTTGGGCCAGCAGTGCAACCAGCTTGGCGGTGCGGTGGCCTTCAAGCTGTTTGAGTTCGGTCAGCGTGTTGTAGACCTTGCTGGAAGTGCACAGCCCTACAGTGCGGTGCGGGTTTTGTGTCGGCATACAGGTCGTCCTTGTTTTTATAGTGTGCGAAGTGTCACGGCCAGAGCGTTCAAAGTGTGTGCATGCTGATGCCGTAGTTTCAGCCAATACTGTGTCCAGTGCGTGACAATCGCAACCTCAATTCAAACCTGGCGGCAACTGAACAAGCTTGCCGCTGGGGTGTTGACTGCGATTACCAGCGTGGTGGGCCGTAATAACCGCGGGGCGGGCCGTAGTACACCGGTTGTGGTCGGCCGTAATAGGCGGGTGCATAAACCGGTTGTGGTTGTACGTAAACTGGCTGCGCCTGGTAGTACACCGGAGGTGCCTGCACATAAACCGGTTGTGGTTGCACATAGACCGGGTGTTCAACGTAAACCGGGCGCTGTTGGCTGGCGACTATCGAGCCAACAACCGTAGCACCGACCACTGCGCCAAGTAGCGCCGGGCCAGCACCCCAACCGCCATGGGCGGATGCCTGGCCAGCGACAGCCAGGGCGCCGATCAGCAAAGCAACTTTGGGGAAGGTACGCATCATGACGATTCCTCTGGTTTCAACCCCGCGTCTTGGCCTGCACCAGGCCATATGAAATACCGGGGATAACATTGAGACAATCTTTTTAGAAAAAATTGCAAAATGTTTCGGTAAAGTTTGTGTAAGGTCTTGGGCTCGCTGACACGTTTCAGCGAGGTCTATGATCCTGCAAATTTATCGCGGCGGCTTGAGCCGTATATCCGAAAGCACGAGGAGATGAACATGCAAATGAATCCGAACAAAGACACCCGGCTGTGCATATCAATGTCAGGCAGACCCGGGAATTTCGGACTGCGTTTTCATAATCATCTGTATGAACAGTTGGGCCTGAACTTTTACTACAAAGCTTTCAGCCCCAAAGACCTCGCCGGGGCCATTACTGGCATCCGGGCTTTTGGTATTCGCGGTTGCGGGGTGTCGATGCCCTTCAAGGAGGCGAGTATTGCGCTGGTCGACGAACTGGACGCCTCGGCGCAGGCCATTCAGTCGATCAACACCATCGTTAATACCGACGGACACCTGAAGGCTTACAACACGGACTACATCGCCATTGCGCAATTGCTGCGTGATCACCAGGTTGCCAAGGACACTACGTTCGCCTTGAGCGGCAGCGGCGGCATGGCCAAGGCCGTGGCTTCGGCCTTGCGCGATGGCGGGTATCACAATGGCGTGATCGTGGCCCGTAACGAAGTCACGGGTTCTGCGCTGGCGAAAAACCTCGGCTACTCATGGCAGGCAGAACTGGGTCAGCAGCGGCCGCAAATGCTCATCAACGTTACCCCGGTTGGCATGGCGGGCGGTGCTGAGGCCGATGATCTGGCGTTTGCCGCTGAGGCGATCGATCAGGCCGAGATCCTGTTTGATGTGGTAGCGATCCCCGTCGAAACGCCGATGATTATTCGTGGCCGTGAGCAAGGCAAACGGGTCATTACGGGCCTGGAAGTGATTGCCATCCAGGCGGTTGAGCAATTTACCCTGTACACCGGCGTGCGCCCAACCCCAGAGCAGTTCCAGGCGGCCGTGGCGTTTGCCCGCAGTTGATGGTTGAGCCATAAAGGCCGAGATTCGGCCTTTATGGCGCTTAGCGCTTAAAGGTGCGCCAGTCGCACACCATTTTCGTCAACACGCAGGCTCACGGTGCCGCCGATGATCAGTGGGCGCATGTCCGGGATATGGCCATTGGGAAACCCGAACACTTTGGGGAAGGAATACTGGGCCACGCGTTCGGCAATGATTGATTGAGCAATGGGGCTGTGCGGCGACGTGTCATCCGCGATGTTTTTCATGCCGCCAATAATCAGGCCTTTAATCTTTTCAAAAGCCCCTGTCTGTTCGAGGCTTTTAAGGTAGCGGTCAATCTTGTAGTAAGCGTTCTCACCGATTTCTTCGAGAAACAGAATGGCGTTGTCGTAATTGAAGTTAAAGCGGGTGCCAGAGAGTGCGGTCACGACGGTCATGTTTCCGCCAATCAGGGTGGCGCACGCCGAGCCCGGTTCATTGAGCAGGTTATTGTCCAGTTGGTACGTCGGTTTGATGCCTTTAAAGAGGTTGAAAATATTCTGATAAGAATCGGCTGACGGGGTTGGCGTGCTGATGATGTTTTGGCCGTGTACCGACTCAATTCCGTACCTTGCCAGCAGGCTCTGCAAGAAGGTGATGTCGGAGTAGCCGATTAACCATTTGGGATTATGTACGAAACGGCTCAGGTCGATGTGCTCCAGCAGTTGAACGCTGCCATAGCCGCCACGGGTCGCCCAGATGGCATCAATCGAGTCGTCGTCCAGCGCCCACTGCAAGTCCCTTAGTCGTTGTTCGGGCGTGCCCGCATAGGTGTAATGATGCGCATGTCTGGCGAGCGCAAACTCACCGTAAACAGGTGTATAGCCCTGCTCAATGATCATGTTGTGAGTGTGCGTCAGCAGGTCTGGATTAGACACAGCCCCGGCCGGGGAGACGATGGCGATCCGGCTGCCGGGTTTAAGGTTTTTAGGTGTTATTGAACACAAGGTCATTACTGAAGCACTCCATGACGCCGTCGTTTTACGATATGAAGTGTTTAGCCTAGTCCTCGATCATCGGATGTATTTAAAGACGAGTCGCTTTAACGCGCCGGAAGATTCCTGATAATGAGTGGCTTTTTTATAAGAGTGGCCGCCCCGTCTACGACGCCGCGCTGTCGCGCAGCAAACAGGACAGCGAGTATCTTCAGCATCCCCCAATCGGTTCCCTCTCCTTCGGGAGAGGGCTAGGGTGAGGGGGGCTCTTAGATCAAGATCAAAAGATCGCGAGCAAGCTCGCTCCTACAGGGCCTTTAGAATCAATCACTTATTTTATGTTTGATAGGAGCCCCCGATGCCTGATTGAGCGGCGTGGCATCTGATGGGGGCTATGCAGGGTGCTACTCCAGTTCGCTCAAACGCGCTTCCAGTGCTGCAATGCGTGCTTCGAGTGCTTCAAAGCGCTCAAGGGACACACCTGAAGGGCTGCGCTCGGCGGGTTGCTGGCGGGCTGCAATGATTGCGTCTATATCGGCAGGGTCGCCCAGTGCGTGGGTGTAGCGATCTTCGCGCTGGCCCGACTGGCGCGGAA
This sequence comes from Pseudomonas sp. PS01297, assembly GCF_029959305.1. NCBI lineage: Bacteria > Pseudomonadati > Pseudomonadota > Gammaproteobacteria > Pseudomonadales > Pseudomonadaceae > Pseudomonas > Pseudomonas sp. PS01297. The sequence goes on along the minus strand of NZ_JASCPQ010000008.1, from coordinate 7,191 downwards.
TAAGCAGCGCCAAATCACGGGCAATCAGCCGTTCGAGCTGATGCTGGACTTGGTCTGTGTCTTCAAAGTCATGCATGCGGTTACTACGGGTGAGCAATTCGTTAAGGGTTTGCGGGCCGCGCAGAAACAGCAAACCCAGCAGAACGACCTGGGCCGGGACCAGCTCCAGTGCCTTGTCGACTTTGTGCTCCCAACGATCAGCGCGACTGCCCATGACCAAACGGGTAAAGCCCTGGCCCTCAAGCGCACGCAAACTCTGGCCGACCTGGCCTTGGGTCAGGTTCATCACCGGCTCGCGGCTGGTTTTCTGGTTGCAGGCCAGCACCAGCGCATTGAGGGTCAGGGGGTAGGTTTCGGGGTTGGTGGCCTGCTTCTCGATCAAGGAACCGAGGATGCGGATTTCCGTGCTGTTAAGCCGAGCTCCGGTGTCGCTGTCGTGTTCAGTGCTCATCACGCTTTCCTTGTGCGTTTAAAAGGAGATCAGAGTGTTGCGATCACACTCAATTGTCATCCGCCCCTTATAGGTTCAACACTGACTAAAAGACAAGCCGCTTCTTGCGCGGCGTATGCCTATAATCGCCGCACATTCACTTCCCGCCCACAGACTGTCGAGACTTTCATGACTATCTCTCTGTACGCTGCTTCTGTTCCTGTGTTCAAACAAATGCTTAACGCCCTGAGCGGTGTGCTGAGCAAGGCTGAGGCTCACGCTGCAGCCAAGAACATTGACCCGAGTGTGTTCCTGCAAGCACGTCTGGCTCCGGACATGTTCCCGCTGGTGCGTCAGGTGCAAATCGCGGTTGATTTCACCAAAGGTGTTTCGGGCCGTCTGGCTGAGATCGAGCTGCCTAAATACGATGACAGCGAAGTGACCTTTGCTGACCTGCAAGCCCTGATCAGCAAGGTGCTGGCGTTTGTTGACGGCATCACACCTGCGCAAATCGACGGCAAGGAAGGGATCGAAATCATCACCCGTCAGGGCACACCGAAAGAAAAACGCTTCACCGGCCAGGCTTACCTGCTGACCTACGGCCTGCCGCAGTTCTTCTTCCACGTGACCACCGCTTACGCGATTCTGCGCCACAACGGCGTTGAAATTGGCAAGCGTGACTACATGGGCGCGTTCTAAGCATTGCGCTAAGCCACGCGTGACAGACTCAGGAGCACCTGCGCGGGTGCTCCTGTTTTGTAAGGCCTAGGCCTGTTCTTCTTCGGCCAGGCACACAGCAGCGGTAAACAGCACGTCGGTTGACGAGTTGAGTGCGGTTTCAGCGGAGTCCTGCAGGATGCCGATGATGAAACCGACCGCCACCACCTGCATAGCAATTTCGCTCGGGATACCAAACAGGCTACACGCCAACGGAATCAACAGCAGCGACCCCCCGGCAACACCCGAAGCGCCACAGGCGCACACGGCGGCCATCACGCTGAGCAGAATAGCGGTCGGCACATCCACATCAATCCCCAGCGTATGCACGGCTGCCAGCGTCAAGACGGTAATGGTGATGGCCGCACCCGCCATGTTGATGGTCGCGCCCAATGGGATCGACACCGAGTAGGTGTCTTCATGCAAACCCAGACGTTCGCTTAACGCCATGTTGACCGGGATGTTGGCCGCCGAGCTGCGGGTGAAGAACGCGGTGATCCCGCTTTCACGCAAGCACATGAACACCAGCGGGTACGGGTTGCGACGCAGCTTCCAGAACGCGATCAGCGGGTTGACCACCAGGGCCACAAACAGCATGCAGCCGATCAGCACGGTGAGCAGGTGCAGGTAGCCCAGCAGCGCGCCAAAACCGGAGGTGGCGAGGGTCGAGCTGACCAGTCCGAAAATACCCAATGGCGCGAAGCGGATCACCACACGCACGATCAAGGTCACGCCGTTGGACAAGTCATTGAGCACGGTGCGGGTGGTTTCGCCCGCATGGCGAACAGCAATGCCCAGGCCAATCGCCCAGGCCAGAACGCCGATGAAGTTGGCGTTCATCAGGGCGCTGACCGGGTTGTCCACCGCGCTCAACAGCAGGCTTTGCAAGACCTCGCTGATGCCCCCGGGAGCGGACACGGTGATGTCTTCAGTGAGCAGAATCAGGCTGGACGGGAACAGCATGCTGGCGATGACGGCGACAACTGCTGCGGCAAACGTGCCGATCAAATACAGCACCAGGATTGGGCGGATGTGGGTGACCTGGCCTTGTTTGTGGTTGGCAATCGAGGCCATGACCAGCACAAACACCAAAATCGGCGCCACGGCTTTCAGGGCGCTGACGAACACCTTGCCGACAAAAGCCACCGAGAGTGCCGCCGCAGGTGCCAGCCAGGCCAGCAAAATACCGGCAATCAGACCGATGACAATTTGGGTCACCAGGCTGGTGCGTTTGAGCGTTTGCAGCAGGGTAGGTGGAGCATCAGTCATAAGGAGTGTCTCTAGTTGTTGTGGGTAGCGCATTCAACGACTCTGGCGTTGACTCAACCTTTAGCCGGCAGGCAATAACGGCCAGCAGCCGCGCTTAAACGTGATGAGTTAAGCAGAGTAGGGGCGGATTCAGTCATGCGTGCAGAGCACGCTTGTCTGACTAAGGTCAGAACGGGGGGCGGACTTTACCATACAGATGTAGGAGCTTTCCTACGTAAGGGCGATCTGCCGCACCTTGGCGCGTAGGTCTATTACGCCAACTCCCCATCATGCAGAAGCATTCTGTTACCATTGCGCATCCCCCACTTTCTTTAAATCAGCGGGCCTTTCGGGCTTTCGCTGGCGTTGTCGTCTTTGGAGTTATTCATGCTGTTGCCCATCCTGCTGCTGTCTGCGGCCGGTTTCACCGTGCTCACCACCGAGTTCATTATTGTCGGGCTGTTGCCTGCGATCGCCCGTGACCTTGAAGTCAGCGTGTCGCAGACCGGTTTGCTGGTCACGTTGTTCGCCTTCACCGTGGCGGCATTAGGGCCGTTTTTGACGGCCTACTTCGCCCGCTTTGAGCGCAAGCGCTTGTTTATCGGCATTTTGCTGATGTTTGCCTTCGCCAATACCGTGGCCGCGCTGGCGCCGAATATTTGGGTCATGGCGTTTGCGCGATTGCTGCCTGCGCTGGGCTTGCCGGTGTTTTGGGCGCTGGCCAGCGAAACCGCCGTCAACATTGTCGGCCCTGAATACGCGGGTCGGGCGATTGCGAAGATCGGCTTCGGGATTGTCTGTGCGACGGTGTTTGGTATCCCGGTCGGGACGTTGATCTCGGATGCCTGGGGCTGGCGCAGTGCGTTCGCAATTCTGGCCGTGATTGCCCTGGCCAAGGCTTTGCTGCTGTGGGTGTACCTGCCGGCAGTCAAAGGCGTCAAAGAGGGTGTCACCTTGCGCTCACAGTTCGGCTTGCTGCGCAGCCCGCTGATGATCGGGCATATCATGCTCTCAGTGCTGGTGTTCAGCGGCATGTTCACGGCCTACACCTATCTGGCCGATATCCTGGAGCGCCTGGCCGGGTTTGACGGCACGCTGGTGGGGTGGTGCTTGATGGGCTTTGGCGCTGTTGGCCTGATTGGCAATTCGTTGGGCGGGCGCATGGTAGACCGCCATCCGCTGATTGCGTCGATGGTGTTTTGCGCGTTCATGATTGGCGGCATGGTGGCGCTGGTGCCGAGCATTCACTCCACGCTGGGGCTGGCGGCCGCGATGGGCGTTTGGGGGGTGACCCAGGCGGCGCTGTTTCTGGTCAGCCATGTGCGGCTGATGAAAGCCGCGCCCCAGGCACCGGCCTTTGCCGCATCATTGAACATTGCCGGGGCTAACCTGGGGATCGGCCTTGGCGCGCTGTTTGGCGGGCATGTGATTGATACCTACGGCCTAGGTAGCCTGGGATTCGCCGGGGCCGGTTTTATTCTGGTATCGATCATCCTTGCATCGCTGCTGATGGCGATGAAGCCGCGGGCAGCCTGCGCCTGATCAGCGGCTTTCGGTAAACAGCTCCCGTCGTGCCCCCTCGGTAATCGCCACGATGCCGGGGTGGAGGATCTTGCGCTCGACGGTAATGGCATAAAACGATTCGGTGACGGCCTCGGTCTGGCCGATCAATTCAACGTCAAACTGGCGCATGACTTCGTCGGCGATCACGCTGGGTGCGATAAACACGCCGGTGCCGGATTGGCCAAACGCCTGCATCAGCGCGCTGTCATCGAATTCACCGACAATTCTCGGCTGGATTTTCAACTCTGCCAACCAGCGCAACAGGCGCGTGCGGATCACTGTTTCCGGGCCCGGGATCAGCAGGGGCGCGTCTTGCAGGCTCTGCGGGAAGTGTTCGGCATACGCTTGGGCGAGGCTTGCGGTGGCAAAAAAACTGATTCCACATTCGCCAAGCTTTTGGCTTAGGCCTTTAATGTCTAGATGGGGAGGCATCGGGCTGTCGGAAATGACCAAATCAAGCCGTTGAATCGCCAGGTCTGCCAGCAGCCGGTCGAGCTTGTCTTCGCGGCAGGTAATGCGAACGGGTTTGTCCAGCTCCATGGTCGGGGCGATCAGCCGATACACAATCGACTTGGGCACCACATCGGCAACCCCGACCCGCAAGATAACCTGTTGCTCCTTGGGCGCCATGCGCAGCATGCTTTCCAGCTCGGCGCCCACCTGGAAGATCTGTTCGGCATAGGGCAACACCTGGCGCCCGGTTTCGGTCAGCTCCAGTTGGCGCCCGACCCGGCGAAACAAGGGCAGGCCGTAGGTGTCTTCCAGCAGGCTGATTTGCCCGCTGATGGTTTGTGCTGTCAGGTTCAATTGCTCGCAGGCGCGCACGATGCTGCCGGTTTTGGCAACGACCCAAAAGTAATGGAGTTGGCGGTAATTGAGCATATGATTGGCAACACTTCGTAAAAACCGAAGTATAACGCTTAAAAATACGAATTTTCCTGAAGTGTCTAGCTCTCTAAAATCGCGCGTTATTCGCAGGCCACGTTGCTGGCCGCAGGTTTAAAGAGGACACGTCACGATGAATATGCAAAAAGCAGGTTATGCCGCGCTGTTGGCGTCCACCTTATTGCTGATAGGCGGTTGTGATCAGGCAGAAAAAGCCGCGCAGCAGATGCTCAGCAAAACCGCTGAGGCTGCCAAGCAGGCCATTGATGACACCCACAAGGCGGCTGAGCAGGCGCTCAACGACGCAACCGGCGGGCGCTTGATTGAACAGCAGCCACCGGCTGAAGAAAATAAAGAAACATCGCACACTATTTAAGTTGTCTTACAGAAGGGTCAGAACACACCTATGGAATACCTTTTAGAACTGGCGGTCAGCCCTACGGCCTGGATTGCACTGGCCACGCTGATCGTGATGGAAGTGGTGCTCGGGATCGACAACCTGATCTTTATCTCGATTTTGACCAACAAGCTGCCCAAGCAATTTCGTACCAAGGCCCGCCGTATCGGTATCGGCCTGGCGCTGATTCTGCGCTTGGGCTTGCTCAGCACCATCGCTTACATCGTGCAGTTGACCACGCCGGTATTCGAAGTCTTGGGGCAGGCGTTCTCCTGGAAGGACATGATTCTGATCGCCGGTGGCCTGTTCCTGGTCTGGAAAGCCACCAGTGAAATTCACCACAACATGACCCCTGACGCCGAGGACAAGGCCGAGAGCGTGTCGTCCAAAGTGGCTGTAGGTTTTGCCGCTGCGATCGGTCAGATCCTGATGCTGGACCTGGTGTTCTCCATCGACAGTATCGTGACGGCGGTAGGTATGACCGAGCACTTGCCGATCATGGTGATTGCGGTCGTGGTGGCGGTGATGGTGATGTTGCTGGCTTCGGAGCCTCTGGCTAAGTTCATCAACGAAAACCCGACCGTGGTGATGCTGGCGCTGGCGTTCCTGATCATGATCGGCATGACCCTGATCGCAGAAGGTTTTGGCGCCCATGTACCAAAAGGCTACGTGTATGCGGCAATGGCGTTCTCCGCCACCGTAGAAACCCTGAACATTCTCGCGCGTCGGGCTCGGGAAAAACGTCAGGCTGGCGTGACCAAGTAAGCGCAGGTTGCCACTTAAAAACCGTCCATCCTTGTCAGGGTGGACGGTTTTTTTGCATTTAGTGCGCGTTGGCGGTGGTAGCGGCCGGTTGAGCGGTTTTTTGCTTGGGTTCTGGCTGCGGGTGCGGATGATGATGACGGCTGATGCGCATCAGGCCCCAGAGCATGGCGGCGGCAACGGCCAGCCATCCGGTGATCAGCAAGATAATGGTCAATGTCGGGCTCATAAGTGCCTCCTTTGCCCACGACGGGCATAAACACACTTCAGATGACAGTCTAGCTTGAGCAGTGTTTCAGTCTATTGACCAAAGGTCGTGCTGCACCAACTGATTGGCTCTATGTAGGAACTTTCACTGTGCTTTAAGGCTATACCAGACCCTGTTGGCGCCCTATGATCGTCGACCATGGCAGACCTTGCGGTCTGGCGTTCATTCAAAGCGAGGGCGTATGCAGGGACTGAGTGGATTGAAAAGGCTGCGTCTATGGCTGCTGGCCGCATTGGCCGTGACCGTGGTGGGCTGTGCCAGTGTTGACCAGGCGCAAATGCGTCATCTGCCAGAGCGGGTTGAGCTTAACGGCGTGCCTTTTTTTCGCGGTAACGCCCATCAAAGCGGCCCACAGGTGTTGGCCAGCATGCTGGGTGAGCAGCGCATCAGAATCACTCCGGGCCTTTTGACCAAGCCACTCAAACTGCCAGAGGCCGAAGCTTCGCTGCAAAGCAACATGGAACAACTGGCCGGGCAATACGGGCTCATGGTGTACCGGCTGGATCCTGCGCTCACAGCGCTGTTGACCCAGGTTGCCGCAGGCCACCCGGTGATGGTGCGCTTTATGGAGGGGCGAGTCTGGAGCGAGCCGCGTTATGCAGTGCTGGCGGGTTATGACCGCAACAAACAAACCGTATTGTTGCGTGCGGGCATGGATCGCCGGCGGATCATGGAATTCAGCAAGTTTGAGTCCAGCTGGAAAGATGCCGGCAGCTGGGCTGTGCTGATTTTGGCCCCGGACCAACTGCCGGTGAATGTCGACAAAGAACGCTGGTTAAAGGCGGCTAACGACCTGTCCCGCTTGGGTCAGGAACAAGCGGCGAGCAAAGCCATCAAAGCCCTGCAATAACAAACACCCACTGTAGGAGCGAGCTTGTCTCGCGATCTTTTAAAAGATCAAAAGATCGCGAGACAAGCTCG
>NZ_JASCPQ010000089.1:0-23074 GCF_029959305.1 Pseudomonas sp. PS01297 | reverse complement strand
AGCTTGCCTCGCGATCTTTTGATCTTGAAAGATCGCGAGGCAAGCTCGCTCCTACAGAGGATTGCATTGTTACTGGCCGCGAATTTTCTCGACGATGGCCGTGGTCGAGCTGTTTTCTACCAACCCCAGCACTTTCACTGTCCCGCCGTACGCGCTCACGATGTCAGCACCGACCACTTGGTCGATCCCGTAATCGCCGCCTTTAACCAGTACATCCGGCTTGACCTGGGCCAGCAGGTTTTCCGGGGTGCCTTCAGGGAAGCTGATCACCCAGTCCACCGCCCCCAGACCCGCCAGTACCGCCATGCGCCGGTCAACGCTGTTGATCGGGCGACCCGGGCCTTTGAGGCGGCTCACGGAGGCGTCGTCGTTCACGGCAACGATCAAACGATCACCTTGCGCCCGCGCCTGCTCCAGATAGGTCACATGGCCGGCGTGCAGGATGTCAAAGCACCCATTGGTGAAGACGATTTTCTCGTTGTGCGCCCGCGCATCGTCGATGGCCAGCAGCAGTTGCTCGAGGCTCAGCACGCCACGCTCGGAACCTTCCGAACGCTGAATGGCACGACGCAACTCCGGGGCGCTGATGGCCGCCGTGCCCAGCTTGCCCACCACAATACCCGCCGCCAGATTGGCCAGGGCCACGGCATGGGGCAGCTCTTCACCGGCAGCAATGGCCGCCGCCAGGGTCGAGATAACCGTGTCACCGGCACCGGTCACGTCAAACACTTCACGGGCGCGTGCCGGCAAGTGCATGGCAGCAAAGCCCGGACGCAACAGGGTCATGCCGTGCTCGCCACGGGTGACCAGCAAAGCACCCAGCTCCAGATCGGCCATCAGCTTGGCGCCTTTGGCCACCAGGTCGGCCTCGTCGATGCAGCCACCGACGATGGTTTCGAACTCGCTGAGGTTCGGCGTGATCAGGCTCGCACCCCGATAAATCGAGAAGTCCTTACCTTTGGGATCAGCCAGCACCGGGATGCCCCGGGCACGGGCGGCCTGGATCAATACCTGATGGTTTTTCAACGCACCTTTGCCGTAGTCAGACAGCACCAGCACTTTAATACCGTCGAGCAAGCGCTCGACTTCAGCGCCCAACGCCAGGGCGTCAGTCGCAAACGGTTCTTCAAAGTCGATACGCAGCAGTTGCTGGTGACGGCTCATGACCCGCAGTTTAACGATGGTCGGCTGGTGCTCAATGCGCTGGAACAAGGCGCGAACGCCTGCGCCTTCAAGGCTGTTGGCCAGGCTGTCGGCAGCCTCATCGTTGCCCGTCACGCCGACCAGCGAGGCCGGTGCGCCCAAGGCAGCAATGTTTAAGGCAACGTTGGCAGCACCACCCGGACGGTCTTCAATTTGCTCGACCTTGACCACCGGCACGGGCGCCTCAGGGGAAATCCGTGAGGTTCCGCCATGCCAGTAACGGTCGAGCATGACATCGCCTACCACCAAGACAGGGGCTTGATCGAATCGCGGCATGGACAACTTCATGGAGGACCCACATACAAAATGAACAGGGGCGCGATATTAACACAGGGTGAACGCAGGTCAGTTCACGGTGTTAATCGCAGGGAAAATGCGCCGACGGGAGCAGGCGTACCTGCCCCCGTCGGTGTTCAGGTGATGTCGCCAGACGCCAGCGGCGCATCCAGGCCCATCGAGTGCAGACGGGCGTAATAGCCGTTCTGCGCCAGCAACTCGCCGTGAGTGCCACGCTCGACAATCTGGCCCTGGTCCATCACCAGGATCAGGTCAGCTTTTTCGATGGTCGAAAGACGGTGCGCAATTACCAGCGTGGTGCGCCCTTCCATCACGTGGTCCAGTGCCGCCTGAATGTGGCGCTCAGACTCGGTATCCAGTGCTGAGGTGGCCTCATCGAGGATCAACAGCGGCGAATTTTTGAGCAAGGCGCGGGCAATCGCCAGACGCTGACGCTGACCGCCCGACAACAGCACGCCGTTCTCACCCACCGGCGTGTCCAGGCCTTTGGGCAACTGCTCGATAAAGTCCATCGCGTAGGCATCACGCGCAGCCTTTTCGATGTCGGCCCGTGGCGCACCGGCCAGGTCGCCGTAGGCAATGTTGTTGGCCACGGTGTCGCTGAACAGGGTCACGTTCTGGGTCACTTGCGCGATATGACGGCGCAGGTTGAGCAAGCGATAGTCTTCGACCTCCACGCCATCGAGCAGGATCTCGCCCGAGGTGTGGTGATAGAAACGCGGAATCAGGTTGGCCAGCGTCGACTTGCCGCTGCCCGAACGCCCGACCAGTGCCACCATCTGCCCCGGCTCAGCCGTGAACGACACGTCTTTAAGCACTTGGCGCTCAGTGTCGGGGTAGGTGAAGTTGAGGTTGCGCACCTCAAGACGGCCACTCACGTGGTCCAGCTCAACGGTGCCGGTGTCGACTTCCGGTTTTTCGTCCAGTTGCTCAAAGATGCTTTCAGCACCGGCGACACCCTTCTGGATGGTCGAGCTGACTTCAGACAACTGACGGATCGGCTTGGGCAGCAAGCCGGCCAGGGTGATGTAAGCGATCATGTCGCCCGCCGAGGCATCGCCGCGCATGTACAGCACCAGGAACATCAAAACACCCATGGCGATGTAAATGACCAATTGCAGCATCGGGGTGTAGATCGCCCCGGTGCGGGTCATGCGCAGTTGTTTGTCGGTGTTGCTCTGGCTGGCCTTGAGGAAACGCTCACGCTCGTATTTTTCGCCGCCAAAGCTGCGAACCACACGGTAACCCTGGATGGTTTCGGACGCCACGTGGGTCACGTCGCCCATCGCCACCTGGATTTTCTTGCTTTGCTTGCGGAATTTTTTGCTGGCCGTACTCACCATCACCGCGATCAGCGGCAGGATCGCCACCATCACCAGCGTCAGGCGCCAGTTCATCCACAGCAGCGACGCAAACAGGAACACCACGGTCATGCCTTCACGAATCACCACCTTGATTGCATCGGTGGCAGCACCGGTGACCATGGTGACGTTGAAGGTGATGCGCGAGATCAAGTGCCCCGAGTTGTGCTTGTCGAAATAGCGGTTAGGCAGCACCAGCAGGTTGTTGAACAGCTGCACCCGCAGGTCGTGCACCAAGCCCAGCGAAACCTTGGCCAGGAAGTAGTTACCCAGGAAAGACCCCAGCCCTTGCCAGGCCGCGATCAATACGATCAACAGCGGCACGGTCTGCAGCAGGCGCATATCACGCAGGTAAGGCACGTTCGGAAACAGCACGGCATCCGGATTGGACAAGCCGTCAACGAAATACTTGAGGATGTAACCCAGCATGGGTTGAGTCGAAGCGAAGATAAGGAAGCCAACGATACTCAGCAGGAAAAGGCCGATGTAGGGCTTCACATAACTCAAGAGCCGGAAGTAGATTTTCAGGCTTGAACTCTGTCCTTCTTCGGACGGTGAATCACTCATCGTAGAGCTCACTGATTAAGGAAAACGCGAAATTTTATCACAGGCTTCACCCTGCGCCGTCTTGAACGACAAAAGAGTCGCCACGGCAATGGGCAGCCAGGTGATAAACCATTCGGCACGCGGGGTATCAAGCAAACTGGCCGCATCAAACTGCATGGCCATTGTCGAAAACACCCACATGCCCACCAATCCCTGGCCCAGCAAAGTCGCGCGAGCGCGCCAGCCATATACCAAAACCGAAAACCAGGCGATGCTCCACAGCAGCAAACCCGGCAAGCCCAAACTGATCGCCACACTGGTGAACAGGTTGTGCGAATGATCAAACATGATCCCCAGCGCCGGCACACCAAACGGCGCCTCAAGCCCAAGGCCGAGCCATGGGTGCGCTTTGATCATCTGCAGGCTCGACATAAACAACTCGGGCCGATAGGACGAGCCGCGCGACATCATCTGCGCCTGCATGCACCAAAACACGATCCCGGCGCCAATCAGCCCGGCCACCGAGATGACCACTGTCTGACGGTTGCAACGCCATAGCGGCATGGCCAGCACCGTCACCATTAGCGCCACTGCCGCACCGCGGCTCTGGGTAAACACCACAAAGGCGCCCAACAACCCCAGGGCGACCCACCACAGGGCTCGCATTCCACGCTCGCGCGGCATCCAGTGCAACATCCAGACACCGGCGATACCCACCGCATAAGCACCCAAAATGGGGTGAGCCAACTCGCCCAGACCTTCCAGGCGGTCCATCAAGGGCCGAGCGTCAATAAAATAGAAGCGCACCATGGCCGTTGCCGCCATCACCGCCAGCCCCAGCCCGCCCCATTGCAGCAAGCGCACAACACGTTCAGGGCGGCCATTGGCCAGAATCGGCCATGACACCACAAACAAGGCGATGTAGAGCAATTGCTTGGCCTGACTCAGGGGCTGGCCACTCCAGCTCAAGCTGAGGGTGGCCCAGGCGGCCAAACCGATCAATGCCAGGCACAGCGCTCTTTGCGCGTGCCAGACCTGCGCCAAAACCGGGCGAGCAGACCAAGCCACCAACAATGTCGGTAGCCAGACAAACACCACCAGGCCCTGTTGATAGATTTTGTTGGTAGGGGCAAATGCAATCGCCAACATGAACCACAGCACGCCGCAGGTCATGAGGGTCTGAGCCCAACGACTTTCGTACATCATCCCGCTCCTAAATCATCTACCCGGCCAACCTGGCATGGTTAAAGCGCCACTTTTTCGGCATCATTGCGTGTCTGACTGCTCGCAAGGGTTCTACGATGCAATGTTCACGGCTTCCACAAGCCGCTTTAAATCAAATGATTGAAGGCGCCAAAATTCTTGAGGCGGACAGTTATGGTGCAAAAGTCTACCTGCTGCAAGACGGGAACATAGTGAAACTGTTTCGCCGCAAGCGTCTTCTGTCGTCCGCCTTGCTGCGCCCTTATTCCAAACGTTTTATCGATAACGCGGCCCAACTCGAGAAGCTGGGTATTCCCACCCTCAAGGTGCTGGCGTTTTACCGCCTGGATAAACCCGGCATGACCGCGGTGCTGTATCGTCCGCTGCCCGGTGAAACCCTGCGTCAGATCGCAGAAAAAAACGGTTTTGACTGGTCAGAAAATCTGCCGAAGCTTATCGAGCTGATTCGCAGATTGCACGCGGCCGGTATTTACTTCCGCTCTCTGCACTTGGGCAACATTGTGGTGACCCCTGACAACGCGTGGGGTTTGATTGATGTCGCCGACATGAGTTTTGTGAGGGCGCCACTGTCCAAAAAGCTGGTCCAGCGCAACCTGCAACACTTCTTGCGTTATATCGAGCGCGAGAGCCTCAGCGATAAATTCCCCGCTCAAGCCCTCAAAGACGCCTTTTTAAAGGCCTGACAACACCGTGGTGCATGCCTGCCTGAAGCGCAGCCAGGCATGTTCCGGGTCAAGGCTTGCGTGCTGGCGCGCAGCCACTTCTGTTGTCGACAACCCGTCGCTGGCTTCAATCGCCCGTGCCCATGCCGACTCATCGCCGACCGCCACGTAGTTCCCCGCCTCGCCTAACTGCTCATAAAACACAGGCAAGTCACTGGCCAGTATCGGCACGCCAGCAATGACCGCTTCCTGGACGACCAGCCCCAGGCCTTCTGCCCGCGAGGGTATCAGCACCCAGTCAAATGCCCGATACAGGCTGGCCACGTTGTCGACGTAGCCCGGCAGCAAGACCTTACCTTGCAGCCCGAGCGCCTTGACCTGCGCCTCCAGCTCGGCGCGCATGGCGCCTTCGCCGATGATGATCAGCAGCCGATCCGGGTGGGTAACGAGGGTTTTGGCAAAGGCGCTGAGCAAGGTGTCAAAGCCCTTGGAGTCCACCAGCCGGCCTACAGCACCGAACACTTGATGAGTACCCGCAGGAATGCCCAGTTGCTGGCGCGCTTGGTCACGCGGCAACAATTGCTGCTCGAATGTGTGCGGGTTGAGCATGCTGCTCAGGGTGACCACCGGCAACTTGAGATCGGCCGAAATGGAGTCTGCGAGGGTTTGCGAGACAGCACAGAGTGTCAGTTGCTCGCTGGAAAACTGGCGAAGCAGCCTGACATCTTTGCATTGCAGGCGGGTTGAGCCGTGAAACATCACCACCGCCCGTACGTGCGGCAGTGTGCGCAAGGCCGGCAACAGCACCCGAGCCACGCCCAGCCCATCGATCAGCACCTGCCGAGCGTCATTTTTGAGCAGGGCCTTGCGAAAAAAACAATTACGCCACGGGCGCGATAACGCCCAGATGCCCCGCCCTTTTAAAAAGCGCGTCGACAACTTCAAAGCCTCAACCTGCCCAAGCTCGCGCAGGCAAGCCGGGGCAGAGTGCTGTAAAAGCCAGGTCTTTACCGGTGTACCCGGTGATGCCTGAGAGAGGATTTGCTGGTGAACCTTGTGTACAGACGCATAAGGAGAACCGCCTGACCACATCACATTAATGATGCTCATCACACGCTTCCTCGCCGTTCAATCATCACCATTCAAACCTGTACCTGCTAACTGATAAGGACGCCTATTAGCACGCCCACCAACAACGTAACGAACAACTTGATCCGCTCCCGACGACCGCGTCGCAGCTTGCGCTGGCGCTCTTCAGGCACCTCGACATGGTTGCCAAAGCCTGTGTGCAACACCGCGTCAGCTTCAAGGGCCACCGCTTGCAGATTAAGTTCGGCATAGCGCTTGGACAGCGCTTTTTCGCCACCATGACCGCTATAAGGCGCACATAACAAATATTCTTTGTAACGGCGTAATCCAGGATTAAGCGAGAAGCTCTGCCATTCGGGTTTATCCGACAGCACCGGGTAGCACGCGACGCCTGCAATCACCTCGCGCTCACCGTAATGTAGGTAAGGGCTGTGAATGCGCAAGTCGTGTGCGTAGCTGCGCAGCCAGACCTGCAAGATCTCTGGTTTGTTCTCCAGAATCGCTCTTGAGTCTTCGACAAAGCCCGGGCGATAAAACTCCCAATCGTCTTCACAATGAAAAATGTACGCGGTGCTGACTTTAGAGTAGGCCAGATCAATGGAAGCCAACTGCCCAAGTTTCGGTTTGTTGACGAAAACGGTGCAGTGCTCACGCCAATTGGGCGGAATAGCCTCGCGCACGGCCTCATCACCGGAGTCTTCGGTAATAAAGACTTCACGAATGGGCGCGGTATTGAACCGGTCAAAGCTTTCGAGCGTCAGCTTGAGCAAGTCAAGACGGCCGCAGCTTGTCACAACCAGGGTGATGTCACTTTCTTGGCAGAACCGCACGGTTCGCCTCCTCTCATTAAATAGTTTCAGTCCCTTGGGTATCACCACGATGGCACCGGGGGATGTCTCAAATCCCCAGTTTCAATCGCACCCGATCGACCCAGGACAAGGGTGGATGCGGACGTAGTGCCGGTTGCAGCTCTTCAACAATGCGCTGGCCAATTCGACCGAAGCTGTACTGCGACACCGCAAGATCACGACCACGAAGAGCGATATCGGCTGCCAGTTGCGGATCATTACGCAGCTGTTGCAGTTTTTTTTGCAGCTCTGGAATGTCGCGATAAAAAACAATGTTGTGCATGTCGACAAAGCCCAACGCACGGTTTTCGGCTTCACCCTGATCAAACGCCAGCAACACACAACCGCAGGCCATGGCCTCAAAGTTTTTGATCATGTATTCGCCCATGCCCACGTCCGCGCTGACAAAAAAGCGGATGCGGTTAAGGGTGTCGCGGTAGTCATCACCAGACTTGGTGCGCGTCACCACCAGCGGCTCGACGCTGGCCAACTCGTCGAGCAACGCTTTGCGGCCACTGTAAGCCACGCTGTTGGTGCTGCCAACAAACGCCAACTCAATGTCGCGCTCACGGCCCAAGTCATGCAGCAGCGTCTGGTCGTAGCCTTTGGGCACAAATACGGCGTCAAAGCCCTCTTCGCGCAAGCGCTCGGTGACCATAAAACCAGAGGTGATCACCCGGGCCCACGGCAGTTGGCGGTAATGGGCGCTGAATTTACCGGTGTATTTGCACTCGATGTAATTTTGATACGCATCGTGCTCAAGGATCACCAGGTTGGGCACGGTACGGATAAAGCCGACCTGGCGGATCTCTTGTTTAAAACGCAAGAAAAACACAATGCGGTCATAACGCGACACGTCTACTTCGCGGCGGAAGTAGCTGCGCAAGTTGCGTTGCTCGTCACTGCTCAGCCAGCGCGTATCGCACTCGCAATGGGCTGCAATGCCGTCATACAAGCGATCCAGAATGGCCCGCTGCTCTTTCTGTACTAGAAATAGAACTTTCATGGGTTTCCTTGCGACGCCTTGAGGCGCCAGAACAGCTCATGCCGTCGAACTGCTTTACGAAAATATTCATTCTCGCCATAAGGCGATGGCCGTC
Organism: Pseudomonas sp. PS01297; assembly: GCF_029959305.1. NCBI lineage: Bacteria > Pseudomonadati > Pseudomonadota > Gammaproteobacteria > Pseudomonadales > Pseudomonadaceae > Pseudomonas > Pseudomonas sp. PS01297. The sequence continues at coordinate 14,744 of NZ_JASCPQ010000089.1, read as the reverse complement.
TGCCCGCCAGCAGCGCCTGGATTGACCGGCGCACGCGGCGCTTGAGTGCAGCGCGCGGTTGCAGGTCGTGCATCATGCCCAGCGCCATGGCCTTGTCGCGTTGCTGGGCCAGTGTCAGCGGCAGGCTGCACGGGTGCAAGCTGAGCGACGCATCGAACACCGGCGGCAGAGCCACTCCATCACCGCTATTGCCCATGGGCCAGCGGTCATTGTCATGCAAATGGTTGGCGTAGCCCAAAATCGTCGTCGGCTGCCACTCCAGCCCTTGCAACGCCTCGAACACCGCCGCTTGTGCGCAGATGTGGTCGGGGTGCGGGTCAAGCGAGGGATGTGGCAGCACAATCACTTCAGGCCGCGCGCGCAGGATCAAGGCACGCAAATCCGCCAGCAGGTTATTCCAGGTCGGTGCGCCATCGCCATCGCCGGGCATCGGAAACGGATTGAGCTGACGAAATAGCCGGATGTCACTCATATCCGCCTCGCGAGACGGCATTGGCTGATCCGGTGCGGCCTGCATGGCCGGCAGTTGCAGGCAGAAGTAACCCAACTGTGCGCAATGCGCCTCAGGCACACCGGCCCAGCGCGGCACGGCCAAGCTGTCCCATGCCCGCAAGCGGCCCTTGAGACGCGCGGCTTCGGCGCGCTCAAGGCCCATCTGCTGATAATGCTCGGCTTCGATTTCACCGGCCGTCAGGGTGACGATCCACGCCTCTTTGGCCTGGCTGTACAGACCAAACGCCGCCAGTTCCGCATCGTCGGCATGGGGCGCAATGACCATGACCCGCTGCTCGCGGTAATCGGGTTGGCGGAACAACCACAACCGGGGTTGGCCAGAGACGCGGCAATGCCGGCCTTTGAGGCGCAACTCGCCACGGGCCAACGCACCGGCGTGCTCACTCAAGTTCAAATAGCGCAGCCCGTTGACCCCGCGCTCGAAGGTTTGCTGATCGGGCTGTTCGCCGCCCAGCAGTTGAATACTCGGGTCAATAAAACGCCCCAGCCCGCGGCTGCTGACCTTGATGGCCAAAATCAGGGTTTGATTGCCGGTCACGCTCAACGGCTGATCGAGCACCAGGCGTTCACCCTCAAGGTGCACGTCTAGGCACTCGCCGTCCGGATCGAATGCGTACTGGTAGTCGTCTTGGGGCGAATAAAACAGATGGTCCGCAAACCAGGCCTCATGCGCCACCCAGCCCAGCACCGCCAATACCGGCGGCAACCACCAGGCCAGCCAGACACCGCTGACAATCAGCACCAGCAGGCCAACCAGCAAGCCAATTCGTTTATTGCGCCGATGGCGCTTGAGGAGTTGCTGTTTGCGGCTCATGTTTTCTCCTGTAGGAGCGAGCTTGCCTCGCGATCTTTTTAAAAGATCACCCGCAATCTCGCGCCTACAACGGATCATTTACGTTTTAAACACCGGCACCGGGTTGCACCAACGCTCTTTGTATTCGCGGTCGGCGCGGCCGAACGAGAAACGCAAAGGCTTGTTAACGCTGCGCGCCTGCTCCCAGGCCGATTGGGTATTGAGAAAGCTCAATACGCTACCGGGGCTGAAATCTCGGGTTTGCGGGTCAACGCCGCCGTTGACGTACTCAACGCTGATCCATTGCGGGGATTCAACCCGGTACACCAACTGGATGGCAATAGGCGCGTCGTTAAGGAATATGACCGAACCGATCAATAGCTCACGCAACAGCTCGACCACGTCGGCCATGCGCTCGGCGCCCGTGGCCACAAAGCCCCAGCGGCGCAGGAACAGATCGCAGTAAATGGCCGCCAGTTCAGTGCTGGAAAAGTCCGTCACCGGGCGCACCACACCGCCCGCCTCTTCCAGCAAACGCAGTTCGCGGCGTTGGTTGTAACGGAATTTTTTCGAGAGTTCTTCAGGCGTGCGGGCCATCGCCAGCTGTTCGGTTTGCTGGATCAGCGTACTGAAACGACCCTCATTGAGCTGCGACAGGTAACGCCCACGGTGACGCAAGGGCACGTTGGCCCCGTCGGCAGCCGGCAGAATGATCTCGGCATTACCGAGGTCAAACAGGCCTTTTTTGCCGTGGCGCTTGAGCACGTCCTTGGACAAAGCCAGGTCGCGGCCCCAGGTCGGAATCGCGGCTTTCACTTCACCGTTTTGCTCCCAGGCCAGGTAGCGCACCGGGATACCCGCCAACTGAGCCAAACGCTCAACCACCATTGGGTGCGTGGCCACGCTGCCACCAAAGCGTTGCCAGGCCTCTGCGTAAACAGACGCGTCAACAACGCTCCAGCCGCGCTCACGCCAGCCCTGGAAATAATTGAGCATCAGGCCCCCGCAATCAGGTCGGTGACTTGCGGCAACTGCCAGAACCGGTCATGAACGGCCTGATCACTAAAACGCTCATGCAGGCGCGCCAGCATCAGGTCAGCACAGGCATGGCGCTGCTCATCGGTGAGCACCGACAGGTGCTTGATGCCCTGGGCCAAATGCTCGACATCGCCCAGCGGGAACAAGATCCCCACACCTTCCACCACTTCCTTGGCGCCGCCACAGGCCGTGGCCAGCAACGGCACGCCAGCGGCCATGGCCTCCAGCAAGACCATGCCAAACGGTTCGTGATCGGAACTGAGGGCAAACACATCAAACGCACGGAAATAACGCCGTGCATCGGGCACCTGGCCCAAAAACTTCACCTGCTCGGCAACACCGAGTTCACGGGCCAGCTCTTTGAGGTCTTGCTCCAGACGGCCTTTGCCCAGAATCACCAGTTGGCTATCTGCTGGCAGGTCTGCCCGTGCCTGGGCGAAACCCTTGATCAGCGTGGCCTGGTCTTTGTCCGGATGCAGGCGCCCGACATTGCCCACAATAAAACCATCGACCGATAACCCCAGCGCTTCACGCGCCTGGGTGCCGGGCAGTTGGCTGGCTTGTACGGCGTCGATATCGATGCGGTTGTACAGCGTGCTGATACGCCCGGTCGGCCACTTGGGCAGGCATTGGCGCATGTCGTCACGCACCGCATCAGACACCCCGAGCAGGCTCAGGCGCTTACGAAACAGGTTAGCGAACAGTTTGCGGCTGCCGCGCTGGTAGTCGCCAAACGCGTGGTGCACGCCGATCACCGGCAAACCGGTGGCCAACAAGGCGATATAAATCGGCTTGAAGCGGTGGGCGATGCAAAAGCTGAATGCCCGCGAGGCGGCGATTTTACGCAGCTTGGCGATGGCGCCCAGCTTGAGGCCACGAATGGCCTTGGAGCTGAACTCCATAAACAAGACTTCGTCCGACGCGCAGCCTGCGGCGACTTCGGGGTCGGCCGCCCCGGTCAAAAAGACCGTGGTGACCTTGTACCCGCTGCCGGCAAACAGGCTGGCGTACTGGCGCGCGCAGTCCAGAAACGGCCCGTCATAGCCGTGGCAGAACTGCAGCACATGACGCTCAGTCGAGCGATTCATAACGCTCCGCGCCTTCTTTAACCACCAGAATGTCTTCCATGATCAGGTACTGCAGGTCCGAGCCGAAGAACATGTTCAGGGCGTCGGTCGGCGAGCACACCATCGGCTCACCACGGCGGTTGAGCGAGGTGTTCAGCGACACGCCGTTGCCGGTCAGCACTTCAAGGGCTTTCATCATGTCGTAGTAGCGCGGGTTGTATTCGCGCTTGAGCACCTGGGCGCGGGAGGTACCGTCTTCATGGACAACCTCTGGCACACGGGTTTTCCACTCTTCAGCCACTTCAAAAGTGAAGGTCATGAACGGTGCCGGGTGATCGACCTTGATCATCTGCGGGCCCACGGTGTCGAGCATCGACGGGCAGAAAGGCCTCCAGCGCTCACGGAACTTGATCTGTTCGTTGATGCGGTCAGCCACGCCTTCGCTGCTCGGGCAACCGATGATCGAACGACCGCCCAAGGCACGCGGGCCAAACTCCATGCGGCCCTGGAACCAGGCCACCGGGTTGCCATCGACCATGATCTTGGCGATTTTCTCAGGCGTGCCTTCGATTTTGCGCCAGGCTGGCTTGCCCGGGTGACGGGCGCACGCCGCGATCACGTCTTCGTTGCTGTACGCAGGGCCGAGGTAGACGTGTTCCATCTTCTCGACCGGCACGCCGCGCGCGTGGGACACATAGGCCGCAGCCCCCACCGCCGTACCGGCATCGCCGGACGCAGGCTGGACGAACAGCTCTTTGACTTCCGGGCGGGCAATGATCTTTTGGTTCAGCTTTACGTTCAACGCGCAGCCGCCCGCAAAGGCGATTTTGCCGGTCTCTTTGAGAATGTCGCCCAGGTAGTAGTCGATCATCTGCAGCGCCAGTTTTTCAAACAGCGCTTGCATGCTCGCGGCGTAGTGGATGTACGGCTCGTCGGCGATGTCGCCTTCGCGCTTGGGGCCCAGCCACTCGATCAGTTTTGGCGAGAAGTAGAAGCCTTTGCCCTTCTCTTTGTAGCGGCGCAGGCCGATAACGTTGGCGTACTCGGTGTTGACCACCAACTCGCCGTTTTCAAACGAGGCCAGGCGCGAGAAGTCGTATTTGCTGGCGTCGCCGTACGGCGCCATGCCCATGACCTTGAACTCGCCGTCGAGCATCTCGAAACCGAGGAACTCGGTGATCGCGCCGTACAGGCCGCCCAGAGAGTCTGGATCGAAGAATTCTTTGATCTTGGTGATCTTGCCGTTTTCGCCATAACCGAAGAAGGTCGTGGCGTACTCGCCTTTACCATCGATACCCAGAATCGCGGTTTTCTCTTTGAAACCCGAGCAGTGGTAGGCGCTGGAGGCGTGGGCCAAATGGTGCTCAACCGGCTCGATCTTGATTTTTTTCGGATCAAAACCCAGTTGCTGCAGGCAGAACACAATCTTGTTGCGATAGCGCTTGTAGCGACGGTTGCCCATCAGGATCGCGTCCAGAGCGCGATCCGGGGCGTACCAGTAGCGCTTGGCGTAGTGCCAGCGGGCTTTGCCGAACAAGCTGACAGGGGCGAACGGGATCGCCACCACATCAACGTCGGAAGGTTTGATACCCGCTTGCTCAAGGCAGAATTTTGCGGACTCGTAAGGCATGCGGTTCTTTGCATGCTTGTCGCGTACAAAGCGTTCTTCCTCAGCCGCTGCAACCAGCTTGCCGTCAATATAGAGGGCTGCGGAGGGATCATGGCTAAGGGCGCCGGACAGGCCAAGGATCGTCAATGCCACTGGATTAGCCTCTTAAAAATGCAGGCAGGCGGCGGGCGCCTGAAAAAAGGGGTGTACTGCGCGCAACGCGCAGAAACAACTAAAGGGCGGGATTATAGCGTAAAGCGCACGGGAATGACCCAGCGCTAGTTTTCAGGTAATCACCTTTGCGCCTGAAGGCCCGCTAGACTGTGCCCTCTCTGCTAGCCTGATACCCGTCGCCCAGACGGGTCGCGTCACACGGAACCCCGATACCGCCCATGAATTTTTTTGCCCCTGCCCGCTTTGCCCTGTTGCTCCCGGGGCTTTGCCTCGCCCCCGCCAGCTTCGCCGAAACCCTGGAACTGGACCCCAGCGTCATTACCGGTTCGCGCAGCGCCAGCCCCAGTTTTGATCTGCCTTACTCGGTCGACAGCATCAACCAGCAGCAGATCAGCGATGGCCAATTGGGCATCAATGCCTCAGAAGTGCTGTCGCGCGTGCCGGGGCTGGTGGTGCAAAACCGGCAGAACTACGCGCAGGACCTGCAAATCTCGTCCCGTGGTTTTGGTGCACGCTCGGCGTTTGGCGTGCGCGGCATCAAGCTGATAGCCGACGGCATCCCGGCCAGCACCCCGGACGGTCAGGGCCAAGCCGCGACGTTTAACCTCGACACCGCCGAGCGCATCGAAGTGCTGCGCGGCCCGGCGGCCACGCTGTACGGCAGCAATGCTGGCGGGGTGATTCAAATGTTCTCCCGCGATGGCGAAGGGCCGCCGCGCATCGGTGCCGAAACCCTGGTGGGCAGCGACGGCATGAGCAAAAACCACCTCACGGCCGAAGGCGCGACAGATGACGTGGGCTTTGTGCTCGACGCCTCGCGCATGGACACCGACGGCTACCGCGACCACAGCGCCGCCCGCCGCGACCAGACCTTTGCCAAGCTCAACTTAAAGCCCGACGAAGACAGCAAACTGGCGCTGATTTACAGCAGCCTGGAGCAAAACGGCACCCAAGACCCGCTGGGGCAAACCTGGGCAGCCTACAAAGCCGACCCACGCTCGGTGACCCCGGCGGCACTGACCTACAACACCCGTAAAAGCATCGACCATCAACAAGTGGGCCTGAACTACGAGCGCTACTTCGGCGATGCCACCTTGCAGGTCAATGCCTACAACGGCACCCGCAGCGTGATCCAGTACCTGGCGATTCCGAAGGGCACGCCCGGCAACAACCAGGGCGGCGGCGTGGTGCAATTCGACCGCAAGTTTTATGGCGGCAGCCTGCGCTGGCTGCAACCGGTGCACAGCGTGCCCGGCGACCTGACCCTGATTGGCGGGCTGGACTACGACCAGAGCCGGGACAGCCGCCACGGCTACCAAAACTTTGTGGGTGACCAACTGGGCGTGAAAGGCGCGCTGGTGCGCGACGAAATCGACACCGCCCGCAGCCTCGACCCGTACGTGCAGGCCAACTGGGCCATCGACAACTGGACCGTCCAGGCCGGGCTGCGCTACAGCACCATGGAACTGGACGTGCATGATCAATTTTTGAGCAACGGCGACGACAGCGGCACCAAGCGCTACGAAAAAGCCACGCCCTCGATGAGTGTGATGTACGCCTTCACCCCGGAGCTGCATGGTTATGTCAGCGCGGGCAAAGGCTTTGAAACACCGACTCAGGCGGAATTGGCCTACTCGCCAAACGGTAATGGCTTCAACTTTGGCCTCAAACCGTCTGAAAGCACGCAGTACGAAATGGGCTTGAAAGCTCAGCTCGCCAACACGCGCATCAATGCCGCCATCTTCCAGATCACCACCTCCGACGAACTGGTAGTGCTGAGCAATACCGGCGGGCGCACCACCTACCAGAACGCGGGCCGCACCCTGCGTCGCGGCTTCGAGCTAGGGGTCGAAAGCCAGATTGCCGACGACTGGACCACCACCCTGACCTACACCCGACTGCAAGCCACCTATGACCGCGACTTCACCAGCCCCAAAGGCCTCATAGATAAAGGCAACGACCTGCCGGGCGTGCCGCAGACCACTTTGTTTGCCGAAGTGAACTGGAAACCTGCCGACTGGGTCAGCACCGCCATCGAAGGCATGTACCGCAGCAAGGTCTACGTCGAAGACACCAACACGCAAAAAGCCGCACCGGCCTACAGCGTGTTCAACTGGCGCGCGAAGTTTGAGCAAAAGGTTGATCACTGGACCTTCCACCAGACCTTGCGCCTGGACAACCTGCTGGACCGCCAATACGTGGGCTCAGTGATCGTTGCCGACGGCAACAACCGCTTCTACGAAGCCGCACCGGGCCGCTCGTGGTACGCCGGCGCCGGGGCGCAATACAGCTTCTAAGCCACGCCAAACACCTTGTAGGAGCGAGCTTGCCTCGCGATCTTTTGATCTTGATCTAAGAGCCCCCTCACCCTAGCCCTCTCCCGAAGGAGAGGGAACCGATTGGAGGATGCTGTCGATTATCGGTGGCCTGTTTGCTGCGCGACAGCGCGGCGTCGAAGACGGGGCAGCAGCGCCCACAGAGCTGGGCTACACCGCTTTGGGCAAGCGCTCATCAATCACGTGATGCAACGCGCTGCTCGCCGGCCAGTTGCGCATAAAGCGCGCGCGGTCGCGAGCGTAGGCCGTGGCGAAGCTGCCTGGCGATGAGTGCTGGCACATGGAGTCCAGGTCAATCAAGGCCCAGCGCCCGTCTGCCCAGAACACGTTATGGCCTTTAAGGTCGCCGTGGCTGATGCGCTCGCGAATCAGGTTGGCAAACAACTGGTCAAGTGCCTGCAATTCGGCTTCAGGGGCGTCGCCGCTGTCTTGATACGGCGCAAAACGCTCGATGATGTCCGGGCCGGGCAGGTATTCGGTCACCAGATACGCTTTGCCCCGCAACCACAAAAAGCGGGTTTCCAGCAGCGCCAGCGGCTTGGGCGTGGCGATGCCGAGAAACAGCAGCCGATTGCCTTCCTGCCATGAATGCCATGCCCGGCTCGGGCGCCAGAAGCGTTTAAGCCAGTGGGCAAAGCCTTTGATGTTGTAGCGCTTGACCACCAGGCTGCGGCCCGCCACGTCAACCTTGCCCACGCTGGCCGCACCGCCGGTTTTATACAGATAGCCCTGGTCGAGCAGCGCATCTGCCTTGGCCACTACGGGCAACATCGCGGCTTCTTCTTCGCGGGCAAATGCGCGCAAGGCAAACGCCCCGCTTTGCACGCTGAACAAGGTGCAGTCGCGGCCTACTTTGTTCATGAAGTCGTTGAGGCGCCAGGCGCGGACTTTTTCGACCTGCTTGAGCAGTGCCTCCAGTGGCAAGGCGTGTTCGCCGTTGCTTAGCAGGTAATGCACCAGCAGTTCTTCGATAAACGGCTCAAGGCTTTTAGGCAGTTGAGCGAAGAACACCCCAAGGTTTTCCAGCACTTTTTGCCGCGACAGCGGTTTGCCCGCCTCTTCAACGCAAATACCTGCGCCGTCGATCAAATACAGTTTGCCGTTGCAGCGCAGCAGGTTGTCCAGGTGCAGGTCTTCTTGCCACAGGCCCTTGAGGTGCATCTGCCCGATCGCTTCCAGCGCCTCGGCCAGCACCGCCTGTTGCTCGTCGGCCAACACCGGCAACGCCGCAACTGCGTTCCAGGCATCGCCCAGGCTTTGCGCACCCTCAAGAAACTCAAACAGCAGCCAGCCGCCCTCGCCTTCTTGCAGACCGTCGGCCAGCAGTTGCGGCGTGGTCAGGCCTTGCTCTGCCAACAGGCGCACACCCGTCAGTTCTCGCTGAAAGTTGCGCGCCGCCTTGCTGCCGACCATTAATTTGGCCAGCACGGTACGCCCGCGCCACACCCCGGCACCCACGTAGCGCTGCCCCGGCAACACCCGCAGCAGGCTCAACAGTTGCAATTGCGCAGGCCCGGCGGCGTCAGCCAGTTCAATGCTCAGCGGCAACGAAGGCGTGCGCCCGGCCTTTTGCAATTCGGACAAGCGCATCAGCGGCTCTCCTTGTGGCTGCGACGAACATTCAAACGCTCAAACCAGGCATCGACCAAACCGCTCTCGACTGGCTGTTCAAGGTACGCCGCAAGTAGCGTGCGCACGTCATCAGCGTTCCAGACCTGAGCCCGGCGCAACAACGGTTCGATGTCTTTGACCCGGTCACGCTGGCCCAGCAGCAAGGGGCGGGTCTTTTCCAGGTCGATCAACTGGGCGCGATAGCCCTCGCCGTCTGCCTGCAAAAAGATGTGCTTAGGGTAGAAACAGCCATGCACCTGACGCGCAGCGTGCAGTTGACGCGCCAACTGACCGCAGGTGCGCAAGATCGCTTGCTGCTGCGCGTGGGTCAGTTGCGGCCAGTGTTCGAGCAGGGAATCGAGGTCGTTCCAGCCGTCCAGCGCGCGGGTCATCAGAATGGCCCGACGCTCGCCAGCGACTTTACGCTCACCAAAGAACACCGCTTCCAGCGCCGGAATGCCCAACTGCTGGTAACGCTGAATATTGCGAAATTCGCGGGCAAAGCTCGGCTCGCCCAACGGGCTGTGCAAGGTACGGGTCAAGTAATTGCTCTGACGCTTGAGGTAAAAGCCCTGGCCTTCGAGGTCCATGCGAAACACCGTGCTCCAGCCGCCACGGCTGGTGTTGGGCTCATCGACCGCGTCCAGTTGCAGGTTCCACAGGGCATCGAAATCCGCCAATCCATTGCGTTCCAGCAAACCCCGTTCGGCTCCTGCCAAAAAATCAGTCATTCCCGGCCCTCAAAAAAACGCACGATATGGCGGACCCGCTCTTTGTCCGCCGCGTTGAGTGTGGTGCGCCCGGTGTATTGGAAATAAAACCGCAAACGCTGGGTGGCTGTCAGGTGGTACTTGGCCACTTTGTCGAGGCACGCCAGGTCTTTGGTGATCCGGTACTTGAGCCAGAAACCGCGCCAGAAGTCGCCGTTGGGGCAGTCGATCAAGTACAGACGCGCCTGATCGTCGATCAGCAGGTTGCGCCACTTCAAATCGTTATGGGTAAAGCGATGGTCGTGCATGGTCTTGGTGTAGCGCGCCAATTGGCGGCTGACACCATCGACCCAGACACGGTCCTTGAGCAGCGGGTCGTTGTTGTCCGCCAACTCCGACAAATCGCGGGTGTTGGGCAGTTCGCGGGTAATCATCGCACCACGGGCGTAGGCAAAGCATTTACGCTCCAGGCCCCAAGCCACTACTTCGGCGGTCGGGATGCCCCACTTGGCAAAACGCTTGAGGTTCTGCCACTCGGACTTCACCCGCGGGCGGCCCAGATACCGTCGCAGCCCTTTGCCCGCGCCGGTGTAGCGCTTGACGTAGTAATTGACGCCATCACGCTCGACGCGGATCACTTGCGACAACGGATCGCGGGTCAGGTGTTCGCCTTGCAGGGCAAACACCGCATCGAGACTGCCAAAATCATGTGCTAACGCGCGGTAAGCGGGTTCCAGAGTCCAACCCGCCATTACAGTGCATCTCCATAGCGCACTTTGCGCTCGTAGAGTTTTTGCGCCTTGCCTTCGAGCCAGGCCAGCAAACGCGCTTCTTCGCGCAGGATCTGGCGCAGCGGCATCTGGAAGTAACCGCGCAAAAAGCGCAGTTTGTCGCGTTGGGTCAGGCCAATGTCCAGCGCCGAAAAGTACAGCGCGGCCAGGTCTTTGTTGCGCCAGCGGCGGCTGATCACGGCGCGGGTCTGGGCGCGGTGCAGGTCGATGACCGACAGGCGCAGGTTGTCAGCGGTCACCGGCGTGTCGGTGTGCAACAAGAAGTGGCAGATGTAGCAATCGCGGTGGTTAACGCCCGCGCGGTGCATCATGCCGGTCATGCGTGCCACTTCGGCGATCAACGCACGCTTGAGCCTGGGCTGCGGCGGCTGCTTGAGCCAATTGAGGCTGAAGTCTTCAAGGCTGACGGTCGGCGCCAGCTCTTCAGTGATGATGAACGAGTGTTGCTGGGCCGGGTTGCTGCCCTTCTCGCCATAGGCCACAGCGGTCATGGTCGGCACACCGACTTCGTGCAAACGCTTGATCGCCCGCCATTCCTGGCCGGCACCGAGCACCGGCAGTTTGGCGGTGAACAGGTTTTTGAACACTTCACCCCAACCAATGCCACGGTGGATCTTCACAAAGTAACCGCGCCCGTCGACTTCCGTACGCAAGGTACGGCGGCCGTCCAGTTCGCGGTAAACCTCACCGCTCAACTGCTCGACTTCGGTGAACGCATCGCGCCCATCCCACAAGCGTTTGAAAGGTTCGGCAAGTATCAGTTTCATCAGTGTTGCTCCGCCAGAATCACATCCGCAGCATGCTGCGGCATGCTATAGAGGTCGGCCGTCTGCGCGTAGGCCAGGCCATTTTGGCTCCAGGCCGCGCGCGCAGCATCGTCGGACAACATGTGGGTCAGATAATCATTGAGTTGCGTCTGTTCGAACGGCTCGTCCAGCACTAGGCCCGCATCGGCGTCGCTGATGTAATGGGCATAGCCACACACCGCGCTGACCAATACCGGCAAACCCGCCACCAAGGCTTCAAGCAGAACGGTGCCGGTGTTTTCGTTGTAGGCCGGGTGAATCAGCACGTCAGCGCCCAGCAGGAAGCGCGGAATGTCGCTGCGACCTTTAAGAAATTGCACGTGCTCGCCCAACCCCAACGTGGCGCTTTGCAACTGAAAGACCTTGGGGTCGTCCTGGCCAATCACCAACAGTTTGGTGCGCTTTTTAAGCTCGGACGGCAACGCCGCGAGGGCTTTGAGGCTGCGATCGACGCCTTTGGTCTTGAACCCCGAGCCGATTTGCACCAGCAACAGGTCGTCGTCGGCCAGGTTGAATTCGCGGCGAAAATCGGCGCGAATCTCAGCCGCATTCGGCGGCGCACGACGGTCCAGCGCAATGCCCGGCGGCAGCAAATGGAAACGCTGCAACGGGGTGTCGTAATGCTTGATGAACAGCGGCTGCTGGACTTCAGAAATCATCAGGATTTCAGTCTTGGCGTTCTTGTCGAACACCGCGCGCTCATATTCAGCAAAGTGCTTGTAGCGCTTGAAGAAGCGGTAGAACGAGTGGCGCAGGTTTTGCGCCTTGTCTTCAAAGCAGCCGTCGGCGGCGTAGTACACGTCCAGGCCGGGCATTTTATTGAAGCCAATCAGACGGTCGACCGGGCGTTTGGCCAGATCGGCCTGCATCCAGGCGAGCATTTTTTCGTTACGGGTGTGGTTGTGGAACGCCTTGACCGGCGCCACCAGCACTTCGAAGCCGGGCGGAATATCGCCTTCCCAGATCATCGTGTACACACGGATCTGGTGCCCACGCTTCTGGCACTCCAGCGCAATGCGCATGAAATCGCGTTGCAGCCCGCCAAACGGGAAGTATTTGTACAGCACAAAAGCCAGTTGCATCAGCGCAGTTCCTCAGCCAGTAACAACGTGCTTAATCGACTTGCGACACGCTCAGGGTTCAGACGAGTGAAGCACAACGGCCACTCGTTTTTCAGATCAAACCGCTGCTGGTCCTGTGCAGTCGGCTGGTAAGTGCATTTTTTCTGCAGGCACGGCGCACACGGGAAATCGCTGGCCAAGTGGATCTGCACCTTGCCGTACGCGCCCGTAAGCCCGGGATTGGTGGGGCCAAACAGGGAAATGGTCGGCACATCCAGTGCCGCTGCCAAATGCCCCAGCCCGGTGTCCACCGCCACGCATGCGCTGGCATTGGCCAGCACTTTGGCCACGCCTGAAAGGTTCAGCTTGGGCAGGACCACGGCGTTTTTCAGACCCTTGGCAATGCGCTCAGCACGGGCCTTTTCAGCCGGGTTACCCCATGGCAGGCGCACTTCGAGGCCCAAATGGCCCATGCGCACCGTCAAATCGCGCCAGTAGGTTTCGGGCCAGTGTTTGGTGTCCCATGTGGTGCCATGCAAGAACACTGCATAAGGTTTGCTGCGCGGTAATTCAACCAGGCGCTCAACATCGAGGCCGTAATCACCTAGCCCTTTGGGCAGGTCATAGCCCAGCGCGACGGCAAACAATTGGCGCAAACGCTCGACCGCATGCTGCCCACGGGCCACGGCCAGGCGGCGCTGATAAAAGTGGCTGGCCAGCGGCTCACGGGCGGAGTGTTTGTCCAGGCCAGCCACCGGCGCCTTGACGTAGCGGGTCAAAAAAGCACTTTTGACCAGCCCTTGGGCGTCGATCACCAGATCATATTTTTCGGCGCGCAAGGCTTGCTTGAAGCGCTTCCACTCGCCGCTTTTGAGGGTTTCCCAGATATTTTTGCGCCAGCGGCGGATCGCCACCGGAATCACCTTGCCCACGGCCGGGTGCCAGGTCGGGATTTCGGCAAAGCCTTCTTCCACCACCCAGTCAAAGGTGATGCCCGGAATGGCCCGAGCCGCATCGGTCAGCGCCGGCAAGGCATGAATCACATCCCCCAGCGATGAGGTTTTCACCAACAGAACACGCACCTAGTTGACCTCGACCGGGGTGACCTGCAGGCGTTGCAAGGCTTCAATCACCGGCGCCGGCATCAGTTCGCGCAAGCAATTGTAGTGGCCGAAACGGCAGGTGCGCTCAAAGCACGGGCTGCATTCCAGGCCCAGACGCACCACTTCAACCTGATCGGCCAACGGCGGGGTAAAGCCCGGCGAGGTCGAACCGTACACCGCCACCAGCGGGCGATTGAGCGCCGCGGCCACGTGCATCAGCCCGGAATCGTTGGACACCACGGCGTCTGCGCACGACAGCAGGTCAATGGCTTCGGCCAGTGAGGTTTCACCGCTGAGGTTGACGGACTCTTCGCGAAGGCCCGGAATCAACCGGGCGCGGATGTCTTCACCGACGCTGTGATCGTTTTTCGAGCCAAACAGCCACACTTGCCAGCCTTCGCGAATCTTTTGCTCAGCGACTTTGGCGTAATGCTCGGACGGCCAGCGTTTGGACTCACCAAACTCGGCGCCAGGGCACAGCGCCAGCACCGGACGGTCCAGTTCCAGACCGAACTTGCTCAGGGCGGCCTCGCGGCTTTGCGGCTCGATTTGCAGATCTGGGCGCGGGTACGGCTTGGGCAGGTCGGCGCCCGGTTCATAGGCCAGCGCCATAAAGCGCTCGATCATTAACGGGTAGCGTTCTTTGTCCAGCGTGCGCACATCATTGAGCAGCCCGTAACGGAATTCGCCGCGCCAGCCGGTGCGCTTGGCAATACCGGCGAAAAACGGCACCAGCGCCGACTTCAACGAGTTAGGCAGCAAAATGGCCTGATCGTATTGGCCCTTGAGGGACTTGCCGATCTTGCGTCGCGTGGCCAGTTCAAGCGCGCCATGGCCGAGCGGAAAGCTCAAGGCCTTGCGAACTTCAGGCATGCGCTCAAGGATGGGCCGGCTCCACTCAGGGGCCAGCACATCGATTTCGCACTGTGGGTGGCGCTTTTTCAGGCACTGGAACAGTGTCTGCGCCATCACCATGTCACCGACCCAGCTGGGCCCAACGATCAAAATATTCATAAGTTTCCATAAACAAGCAAGGGAGGCAGTGGCCTGATGCTCGTCAGCCAGAACACTCAACTGTAGGAGCGAGCTTGCCTCGCGATCTTTTAAAGATCAAAAGAGCGCGAGGCAAGCT
>NZ_JASCPQ010000088.1:0-23087 GCF_029959305.1 Pseudomonas sp. PS01297 | reverse complement strand
GGCTTGCTCGCGATTGGATCGACAACGTGTAACAGGCATACCGGGTTGACTGCATCGCGAGCAAGCCCGCTCCCACACTGTAGCTACAGAGATGGGCTTCGAATTCATCAGGCGGGTATCCGCCATTTCGCCTGCCGAAAACCCGCCAAAGGGCGGAAATCCGCCAAGCATTGTCCTACAAAGCGTATAGTCAATTTCCTACAAATGCCCGTGCAATAAGCCATTGCAGCGGTTTTGTGCAAAGTGGCCCGTGGCTTGCAAAGAGTGTTGCGAGAGTTGCCGATAGAGCAGCTCGAAACAACAAATCCCTCCAAGTACAGGAGGGTTCGCGCTTTAGGTATCAGCCGTCCCGGATGGAATGACGACGGTGTGATGCACTTGAGGAACTTTGCAATGACGACTCGTCAGCCACTGTACAAATCTCTGTATGTGCAAGTAATCGCAGCGATTGCTATCGGTATCTTGCTGGGCCATTACTACCCTGAAACCGGTGTTGCGCTTAAACCGTTGGGCGATGGCTTTATCAAACTGATCAAGATGGTTATCGCACCCATTATTTTCTGTACGGTTGTGAGCGGTATCGCCGGCATGCAGAGCATGAAGTCGGTTGGCAAGACCGGTGGTTATGCGTTGCTGTACTTCGAAATTGTCTCGACCCTGGCCCTGATCATTGGTCTGGTGGTGGTTAACGTGGTGCAGCCAGGTGTTGGCATGCACATCGACGTGTCCACGCTGGATGCCTCTAAAGTCGCGGCTTACGTGACAGCAGGCGCCGATCAAAGCATCGTTGGCTTCATCCTCAACGTGATCCCGTCGACCATCGTCGGTGCGTTTGCCAACGGCGACATCCTGCAAGTGCTGATGTTCTCGGTCCTGTTCGGCTTTGCCCTGCACCGCCTGGGTGCCTACGGCAAGCCGGTACTGGACTTCATCGACCGCTTCGCTCATGTCATGTTCAACATCATCAACATGATCATGAAGCTGGCGCCGCTGGGTGCATTGGGCGCCATGGCGTTCACCATCGGTGCTTACGGTGTGGGCTCGCTGGTTCAGTTGGGTCAACTGATGATCTGCTTCTACGTGACCTGCGTACTGTTCGTACTGCTGGTGCTGGGCAGCATCGCACGCGCTCACGGCTTCAGCGTCGTCAAGCTGATCCGCTACATCCGTGAAGAACTGCTGATCGTACTGGGTACGTCTTCGTCGGAATCGGCACTGCCACGCATGCTGGTGAAAATGGAGCGTCTGGGTGCTAAGAAGTCGGTAGTGGGTCTGGTGATCCCGACCGGTTACTCGTTCAACCTCGACGGTACCTCGATCTACCTGACCATGGCGGCCGTGTTTATTGCTCAGGCCACTGACACCCACATGGACATCACCCACCAGATCACCCTGTTGCTGGTGCTGTTGCTGTCGTCCAAAGGGGCGGCGGGTGTCACCGGTAGCGGCTTTATCGTACTGGCGGCGACCTTGTCGGCTGTAGGCCACTTGCCGGTGGCTGGCCTGGCGCTGATTCTGGGTATCGACCGCTTCATGTCCGAAGCCCGCGCCCTGACCAACCTGATCGGTAACGCTGTAGCGACTCTGGTTGTGGCCAAGTGGGTTAAAGAACTGGACGTCGACGTGATGCAGCGCGAGCTGGCGTCGGGCGGCAGCCCGCTGGACAACACCCTGCCAGAAGACGACCAACTGGTTGCTGAAGGCCAGATGCCGTCGCAAGTCATGAAGTAACGTTAAGCGCCTGAAAAACCCATCTTCGGATGGGTTTTTTTATGGGCGTTATTCGACCCGGGCCTCGCCACTGAACACCAGCGTCTGGCGGCAGCGGCGGCACAGGTAGCGCCGGCCTTGCTTGACCAGGTTATGACGCTGGGCGCTGAAGGGGAAATCGCTGTCGGGGCATGGGCAGCGGTAAATGTAGCGCGTTGCGGTGCGTCGCTTGATCGCGTAGGTGTGGCAGCGGTTAGGCGGCAACTCGTAAACCCCGCGCATGATCAACTGCCATTCCTCGCCATGGGGCGCGATGCGGTCGCCAAACAATTGGTGGGCAATCAGGTGTGCCACTTCGTGGGGGACGGTTTGTTTGAGAAAGTCTTCGCTGTTTTCACGGTACAGCTGCGGGTTGAAACGCAGCAGGTTCTCATGCAGATGGGCGACTCCGGCCTTTTGGCCGCGCAGCTTGAAGCTGACTATAGGGCGCTTGAAAGGCCGCTTAAAAAACAATTCGGCCTGTTTGAAACAGTCTTCGACGCGGGTGTTGAGTAACTCGGGCATGCGGTTCGGGTCTCCAGAGGCGGCGATTATGCCGCAAGCGGAAAAGGTTCCGAAGCGCTTGGCGCTGAATGGTCTGCCCCGATCACTGTAGGAGCGAGCTTGCCTCGCGATCTTTTGATCTTCAAAAGATCGCGAGCACCTTTAAAGCAGGCTCAAGAGATATACGTCGGCCCAATCCCCAGCCCCCAAACGATCACGCTGAACGCGATAATCGCCACCAACACCACCAAGCCCACGGCCAGGATCGAGCTTGAAAACAAAAAGCCTTCATCCGGGTCGATGTTCATCACGGTCGGTACGCCCACGAACAGCAGGAACACCGTGTAGCAAATGGCCGCCGTGCCCACCAGCAGCGCCAGCCACATTTGCGGGTACAGCGCCGCGAGCCCGGCAATAAACAAGGGGGTTGCCGTGTAGGTGGCAAACGCCACACAGCGGGCCATGCTCGGCACCGCATCGTACGTGCGGGCCATCCAGTGGATAAAACTCGCCATGACGCCTACGCCCACCAACATGGCCAGGTAAGACAAGGCGCTCATCCACAGCGCGCTGTCGAGGGTGAGCATGACCGGCGGATTACCGCCGATCTTCCAGCCGACCTGAGTGGTGCCGATAAACGCGCAAACCACCGGGATTGCCGCCAGGATCAAGGTGTGGGTGAGGTAGATGCGGCTGACGCTTTTTTCGGCGTCGACACGGATTTCGCGCCACTCTTGATCAGGGTGGGTAAAGAGACCTAGAACGTGATGGATCATGGCGCTCACTCCTGTTTCAAACGCATCGTCCTTGATAGGGGTTCCCGCAGCCGCGCACGGGCACACATGCCTCTGGTGTGCAGGTGCAGGGCCTTGAATTGAGTATAGAAACCCTTGTACCGGACCGCCCTAGTCCTTTAGAGCTAATCACTTTGTTAGGTCTAGGCTTATCGCGATGTGGTCTAAGTGGGGGCGGGGGTTCGTGTGCGCGGTTTTTTTAAGTAAAATGCCCGGCTTTTGGTCTTAACTCGCGGAATTGAAGCGCTATGGGCACTCTCTCGGTCTCTCAACTTAAACTCCAGAAACGCCTGCGCCGATTGACCGGTGAGGCGGTGGCTGACTTCAACATGATTGAAGACGGCGACAAGGTGATGGTGTGCCTGTCGGGCGGTAAAGACAGTTACACGCTGCTGGATGTGCTGCTGCACCTGCAAAAGGTCGCGCCGATCCAGTTCTCGATCGTGGCCGTGAACATGGACCAGAAACAGCCGGGCTTCCCGGAAGATGTGCTGCCGGCGTACCTCAAGTCGCTGGGCGTGGAGTACCACATCGTCGAAAAAGACACCTACTCGGTGGTCAAGGAACTGATCCCGGAAGGCAAGACCACCTGTTCGCTGTGCTCGCGCCTGCGCCGTGGCACCTTGTACACCTTCGCCGACGAAATCGGCGCGACCAAAATGGCCTTGGGTCATCACCGTGATGACATCGTTGAGACGTTCTTCCTCAATATGTTCTTCAACGGCACCCTCAAGGCGATGCCGCCCAAGTTGCGCTCCGACGACGGGCGTAACGTGGTGATTCGCCCGCTGGCGTACTGCAACGAGAAGGACATTCAGGCGTACTCGGATTTGCAGCAGTTCCCGATTATTCCGTGCAACCTCTGCGGCTCGCAGGAAAACCTGCAACGCCAGGTGGTCAAAGACATGCTGCAAGAGTGGGAACGCAAGCACCCGGGCCGCACCGAAAGCATCTTCCGCAGCCTGCAACACGTGAACCCGTCGCAACTGGCGGACCGCAACCTGTTTGACTTCGCCAGCCTTAAAATCGACGAAACCGCGACCCCGCGTTTCGTTAATCTGTTGAACCTCTAAGCCCGCTCACGGCTCTGAAACCCATGTGACACCCCACTGACCCAGAGGAGAGGGCATGCGCGACTACAAATGGCTGCACGAATATTGTTTGAACCGTTTTGGTTCGTCCGCCGCGCTGGAAGCCGAATTGCCCGTTCCTCGCACGCCCGCGCAACTGCGCAAGATCCCGGACGACCGCTACCTGTCGACCCTGGCGCTGCGGGTGTTTCGTGCCGGGCTCAAACACAGCGTGGTGGACGCCAAATGGCCGGTGTTTGAAGAAGTGTTCTTTGGCTTCGACCCGGAAAAAGTCGTGCTGATGGGCGCTGAGCACCTGGAGCGGCTGATGCAGGACGCGCGGATCATTCGCCACTTGGGCAAGCTCAAGAGCGTGCCGCGCAATGCCCAACTGATCCTCGACATTGCCCACGAACACGGCAGCTTCGGCGCGTTTATCGCCGATTGGCCGGTGACCGACATTGTTGGCTTGTGGAAGTACCTGTCCAAACACGGTAACCAGCTGGGCGGCCTGTCGGCGCCACGCTTCTTGCGCATGGTCGGCAAAGACACTTTTGTGCCGAGCTATGACGTTGTGGCGGCGCTCAATGCACAGAAGCTGGTAGATAAAGTACCGACCAGCCTGCGCGACCTGGCGATTGTGCAAGATGCTTTCAACCAGTGGCACGCTGAAAGCGGTAGGCCGATGTGCCAGTTGTCGCAGATGCTGGCGTTTACCGTGAATCACTAATCACGCGATAGCGGGACGGTGATAGACGGTTTGTCAGGTTGTTTACGGTTTGTCTGATTCTGGATAATATGTCTGGGTCTGCTCACTCGTCGAGGACCTGCCGCTATGCCAATCACTCTGCCCACCTATCAAGCGGTCATCGACGCGTCGAAGCGGCTCGAAGGGGTCGCCAACGTGACCCCTGTTCTGACCTCGCGCACGCTTGATAACGACATCGGCGCGCAGGTGTTTTTCAAATGCGAAAACTACCAGCGCACCGGCTCTTTCAAGTTCAGGGGCGCCTACAACTCGCTGGCTAAATTCACTGAGGCTCAGCGCCAGGGCGGCGTGGTTGCGTTCTCTTCGGGCAATCACGCCCAAGGCATCGCGCTGGCAGCGTCGTTGCTGAAGGTCCCGGCGATCATTGTCATGCCCACGGACGCCCCCGCCGCCAAGGTGGCGGCAACCAAGGGCTACGGCGCCGAGGTGATTTTCTACGACCGTTACACCCAGGACCGCGAAGCGATCGGCAAGGCGCTGGCCGCTGAGCGCGGTATGACGTTGATCCCGTCCTACGACCACCCGGACGTATTGGCCGGGCAGGGCACGGCGGCCAAGGAACTGTTCGACAGTGTCGGCCCGCTGGACACGCTGTTTGTCGGCCTGGGCGGTGGCGGCATGCTTTCGGGCACCACGCTGTCGACCCGTGCGCTGTCACCTGATTGCACCCTGATCGGGGTTGAGCCGCTGGCCGGTAATGACGGCCAGCAGTCGTTCAATTCAGGGGTAATTGTTCACATTGATACCCCCGACACCCTCGCCGATGGCGCGCAAACCCAGCACCTGGGGCAGTACACGTTCCCGATTATCCTCAACGGCGTTAACCGGATCGTCACGGTGACCGATGAAGAGCTCGTGTGGGCCATGAAGTTCTTTGCTGAACGCATGAAGATGGTGGTCGAGCCCACCGGCTGCCTGGGGCTGGCGGCCGTCAGAAAATACAAGGCTGAGCTTCAGGGCCAGCGTGTCGGCGTGATGATCACCGGCGGCAATATCGACATCGAGAAACTCGGCACACTTCTGCAGTCCTGAACCCACAACGCTCTCTCACGCAGGTGATCCATGAACATCATAAGCACTGATGCGGCGTCGCCCCCGGCTGGCCACTATTCGCAAGCCATCAGCCACCAAGGCACGCTGTATATCTCGGGGCAACTGCCGGTAAGCCCCTCTGGCGCTCACAACCTTGAAGCGTCATTTACTGAGCAGGCACAGATTGCGCTGAATAACCTGCTGGCCATTCTCAAGGCGGCGGGCGGCGAGCCGAGTGATTTGCTCAAAGTGACTGTTTACGTTGCCGGTGTGCAGCACTGGCCGGCCTTTGATCAGGTCTACGCCGAGCTGTTGGGCAGCCATCGCCCGGCACGTGCCGTGGTGCCGGTGCCCGAGCTGCATCATGGTTACTTGGTCGAAATTGAGGCCTTAGCGCGTGTCGCTGTACACGGTGGCGCGGGATACGCCGAGGTGTGACGCCACGGTTTCCATGGCTTTTCTGATGTCCAGCAGGCCCGCGTCTTTCAGCTCTTGCAGCAGCACTCTGCGGTCAGCCGCCTTGAGGGCGCGGGGCGTGGTGGCCAGGCGTGCGGCAAACTGATCAATCCGTGCCCGGATGGTCTCTGCGCCGCTGGGCTCAAGGGTTTCGTGCGGGCGCTCGCCGTGAAAGGCGCCGAACTGTTCGAGCATGCCCTGCAGCCCTTTGAACAGGGTCAGGTCAATGTTCATGCACAGCGCAGCCACGTAATGCCCCGAAGAATCCTTGATGCCGATCGAGGTGCTTTTGACCTGGCGACCGTCCTTGAACTGATTGGGGTAGTTGGCAATCACCTGCGGGTAGGCCGGGTCAGCAATGCGCGCCAGCCCCAGCTCAGTCGCCGGGTCCCCGACGGCCCTGCCGGACAGGTTGTTGTGAATGGCCAGAATGGCGTGCTCGGGGTCGCGCAGATCATGCAAAACCACCTCGCAAAAGGGGCTGAACGTTTGGCTCAAGCCTTCTGCGATGTGCTCCATCTGACTGATGAGCGCCAGTTGCTCGGGGGTAGTGCGCTTCATGTTGAAGATTTCCAGCGTCAATAAACGGTTTCAATGAGGGGACGATAACAGCCTAGGCGCGGCTTTTCTCCGGGCCTTTGGATTTGAATGACTCATTCAGGAACGAGGCCAGCGCCTGGACTTTGCGCGACCTGTTTTTACGCGGCGGGATAAGCAGCAAAATCGGCGCGGTGTCGAACGCCCAGTCGCTCAGCACGCGGGTCAGGCTGCCTTGAGCAATCGAGTCGACCACGTCCCATTGCGAGCGCAACACCAGGCCCAGATCCTGCTCGGCCCAGCGCCGCGCCACAGCCCCGTCATTGCTGACCATGGCCGCCAGAATGCGCAGCGACTTGCGCTGCTGGCCCTGGCTCAGGTGCCAGAGCGTGGCGTGGTCGGCATTTTCGCGAATACAAATACAGCGATGCGCCAGCAAGTCTTCCGGGGTTTGCGGTGTGCCGTGCTGCTTCAAGTACGCGGGGCTGGCGCACAGCCAGCGTTCATTGGAGGCCAGCGTGTGGGCGGTCCATGAGCTGTCACTGATCGGGCCGATATGGATGATTGCATCGCAATGGTTGCGGTCAGGCCAGGGGGCTTCTTGCAGGTCCAGCTCAACCCGCAGCTTGGGGTGCAGTTTGGCAAACCGGGCCAGCAACGGGGCGATGCGCAACCGGCCAAAGCCAAACGGCGCCGAGAGGCGGATCACCCCTTGCAGGCGTTCGTCGTCGGCCACCATCGAATCCGACAACTCTTCAAGGGACCTCAGCAGCCGACGGCCTTCCTCAGCCATGCGTTCACCTTCTTCGGTCAGCACCAGGCGCCTTGCGTCACGGCTGGCAAGCTTGAGGCCCAGTTGCGCTTCCAGCTTGCGCAGGCGCATGGACAGCGCCGCCGTGGTGACCCGCAGCTTGCGCGCCGCTTCGCTTAACGAGCCGGAGTCGCAAAGGGTGGTCACCAGTTCCAGGTCGGAGAATGTGATCATTAAGCAATTCTTAATAAGTGATTAAGTGAACGTTAACCAAAAATATACCGTACATCCTACAGTTGCACGCTCACAGACACCCAAGAGAGCACTTTAATGACGGCTTGCATTGACACCCTCGATACCCCCGCAGCAGTGATCGACGTCACCCGCATGCAGCGCAACATTCAGCGCATGCAGGCGCAAGCTGACCGTTTGGGGGTGCGCTTGCGCCCGCATGTCAAAACCAGCAAGTGCGCGGCGGTGGTTGAGGCGCAAGTTGCGACGGGCGCCCAGGGCATAACGGTGTCCACACTCAAAGAGGCCCAAGCGTTTTTTCAGCAGGGCATCACCGACATTCTCTACGCCGTGGCCATGGCGCCGGGCAAACTCACCCAAGCCCTGGCCCTTCGCCGCGCGGGCTGCGGGCTGACGATAATCACCGACAGCGTGGCCGGGGCTAAGGCGATCATCGAGTTCGGTCGTGCGCAGGGCGAGTCGTTTGACGTTTTTATCGAAATAGACAGCGATCACCACCGCTCTGGTGTACGCAGCGATGACCCGGTGCTGGTCGAGATTGCGCGCATCCTGCACACAGGGGGCGCGGTGCTCAAAGGGGTGATGACCCATGCCGGGGAGAGCTACAGCCTGAACACCCTGGAGGCCTTGCAGGCGATTGCCGAGCTTGAACGCTCTGAATGCGTAAAGGCCGCCGAGGCTATTCGCGCTGCGGGTTTACCCTGCCCGGAGGTGAGCGTGGGCTCGACGCCGACGGCTTTGTCGGCGCTGCACCTGGAGGGCGTGACCGAACTGCGGGCCGGGGTGTACGTGTTTTTTGATCTGGTGATGCATAACGTCGGCGTGTGCCGCCTCGACGAATTGGCCTTGAGCGTGCTGACCACGGTGATCGGCCATCAGGCAGAAAAGGGCTGGATCATCACCGACTCCGGCTGGATGGCCATGAGCCGCGACCGTGGCACGCAGTCCCAGGCGAGCGATTATGGCTATGGGCTGGTGTGCGACAGCGCGGGCGAACTTATCGAAGGGCTGCAATTGCGCTCGGCCAACCAGGAACACGGCGTGGCGTCTTTCGAAAAAGGCCAGAACGTCGACATTGAGCAGCGCTTCCCGATCGGCACCCGCCTGCGTGTGTTGCCCAACCATGCCTGCGCGACAGGCGCGCAGTATTCGGCTTATCAGGCGCTGGATGAACGCGGCGAGGCCCGCCCATGGCCCCGCCACAACGGCTGGTGAGTATTTGGCGCTTACTCACCCGCCAGGCGGCGATCCAACTGGTAGCGCCAGCGCACAAACAGCAGCGCACTGACGAACACCGCCACGCTGGCGGCGATTTCCAGCAGGCCGAACAGTTGCCGGTTCGGATCGAATGCCGCCAGCGCGCCTTTGAGCAGGTACAAGTTCACCACGTAGCAGGTGAACGAGTACCCGCGCGGGCTGCCCTTGAGCATGCCGGGCACGAGGATCAGCAGCGGCACCAGCTCAATCAGCAAGATCACCCAAGGGCGTGCGCCGTGCAGGTTGGCGAATACCAGGTAATACACGCACAACAAACCGATCAGGCCGAAAAAGCACGCCAGGCTGACCCCGCGCATCAACCGCACGCGGGGCGTGAGCCACTCGATCGGCGGCAACACCTTGGGCTTTTTAGCCACGCGGGCTCTCCAGCTTCTGGGCGGTAGCCGCCAAGCGCAGCCCCAGCGCCCGGCACAGGGCGATTTCGTGTTCATCCAGCTTGCGCTTGCCGTCAGCCCCTGCGTGATGGCTCGGGCCGTACGGCGTGCCGCCACCGGTGGTGTTGAGCAGCGCCGACTCGCTGTATGGCAGGCCGGTGATCAGCATGCCGTGGTGCAGCAACGGCATGATCATCGACAGCAGCGTGGTTTCCTGGCCGCCGTGCAGGCTGGCAGTGGAGGTGAACACGCCTGCGGGTTTGCCCACCAGTGCGCCGGTCAGCCACAGGTTGCTGGTGCCGTCCAGAAAGTACTTGAGCGGCGCAGCCATGTTGCCGAAGCGGGTGGGGCTGCCCAGCGCCAGGCCTGAGCAATTTTTCAGGTCATCGAGGCTGGCGTACAGCGCGCCGTCCTCAGGAATGCTCGGGGCCACGGCTTCGCACTCGGTGGAGATCGCCGGTACGGTGCGCAGGCGCGCTTCAATGCCGCCTTGCTCAATGCCGCGAGCAATGTGCCGGGCCATTTCGGCGGTGGCACCGTGGCGGCTGTAAAACAGCACCAGGATATAAGGCGCGCTCATGGCAGGATCTCCAGAACCTGTTCCGGTGGTCGACCAATGACCGCCTTGTCACCGGCGACCAGAATCGGCCGTTCGATGAGCTTGGGGTGGGCCGCCATCGCCGCGATCAGTTGCTCTTCGCTGAGGCTGGTGTCGGCCAGGTTCAAGGTTTTGTATTCGTCTTCGCCAGAGCGCAGCAATTGGCGTGCGCTGAGGCCCAGTTTGCCCAGCAGGCTGCGCAGTTGCGTGGCCTCCAGCGGGGTGTCAAGGTAGCGCACCACGGTCGGTGCCAGGCCACGGGCTTCGAGAATTTCGAGCGCAGCGCGTGATTTAGAGCAGCGCGGATTGTGATAAAGCGTCAGATCAGTCATGAGCGGGTCGCTTCTTGCGTAAGGTGGCGGGTATTCTACTCGCCTCACAGGCGTGTCTGAACCGTGTGCGGTCATTGGTCGCCTGTTAATGTCTTTTGTTGGCTTAAATGAGAAGGAACAGCACATGTTCAAGCGACTGTTGGCGGCCACTGCCGTCGCCGCTACGTTATTGCTCGCCGGGTGCGGGAATGATTACGGGGTCGATCAACATGGAGAGAAGGTCGCGTCCGAACGTCTGGACAAGCAATGGAAAGTGATCAACTACTGGGCCGAATGGTGCGGGCCGTGCCGCGTTGAAATCCCCGAGCTGAATGCGCTGGAAGGCCAGTTGCAGGGGCAATCGGTGGGTTTGTTCGGGGTTAACTTTGACGGTTTGCAGGGCAAGGAACTGAACGATGCCAGCACCGCGCTGGGCATCACCTTTACCGTCTTGGCCCAAGACCCGGCCGACACCTTTGACCTGCCGCGCAGTGAAGCCTTGCCGGTGACCTACATCATCGATGACAAGGGCAAGGTCCGCGCCCAGTTGCTGGGCGAACAAACCGCGGCGGGGATCTTGGCCAAGTTGAAGGAATTGAAGGGCTAGGCCATACCCTTGTAGGAGCGAGCTTGCCTCGCGATCTTTTGATCTTGGGGGTTGAGAGGGTTTTGGGGTCGCTGCGCAACCCATCGCAGCCTCGTGCCTCGTCAGCGGCTACAGGGGTACGCGATACAGCTGGAGCTGCCGCAGGCTGCGATCTTTTGATGTTGAAGGTTAAAAGATCGCAGCCTACGGGTCAGCTATCTTCAGGCCACAGCCGCAACGGCAGGCCTTCAGCCGGCCAGAAACGCACTTGCTCAATCGGCGAGATGTCCCAGCGCTCGACAGTCTGCAAGGCCTTGAAGAACCGTTGCTCTTGCTCCATCAACGCCGGGGCGCAGGCTTTGCGGGTGCTGCCGACCGGGCCAAAGGTCAGCTTGTCACCGTCCAGGGTGTACGGTGCAAACCAGTGGTTACAACCGCCATTGCCATAGGCGCGGCCGCTTTCGTCGAAGGTCACGGTCAGGTGGCTGTAGTCCATCAACGGACGCTCACCAATCCATTCCACCACGTAAGCATGGTTGCGCTGCAATTGCGCGGAGTGCCCTGCGCAGCCCACCAGGCTGGCGCCCAGCAAGGCCAGCAGGAACCCGCGTTTCATAGCGCAGCCTTTTGGCATTGCGGGCACAGGTGTTTGCTGCCTTCAGTGCTCCAGCCCAGTTCGGCAATCCGTGCGCTGGCCGCAGGCTTTTGGGCCTTGGTGCCCAGTTTGGCGTCGACTGCGAACTCGAATTTCAGTTCTTTGGCGCAGCCGTCACAGTTGACTTGCCATTCATGAATCGCCAGCTCACCGAATACCGGGCCGTTGGCCACGGCCACCCACTGACCGCGGGGGTTGATCAGGTGACGCACTTTTTCGACGTTCAGGCGCATGGACAAGTCCTTGCTGCCTTTGAGGGTCACGATCAGCACGTCGCCGTGCTGGATGGAGCCGCCGTTGCCGGTGACTTGATAACGGCCCGGCATCAATGCGCGGCATTCAATCAAGGTGTGCTGCGGGCTAAGCAGGTTGTAGCGGAAATCGTGTTCGACCATGGGTCCTCCAAATAGGCCGCTATGCTATCAACCTTCGACCAGGTTTTGTGGGGTGCCTTCACGCCAGGCGGCGATATTGTCCAGCGTGGTACTGGCAATCGCGCTCAGCGCCTCGCGGGTCAGAAAGGCCTGGTGCGCGGTGATGATCACATTCGGGAAGGTCAGCAGGCGCGCCAGCACGTCGTCTTGCAAGGGCAGGTCGGAGCGGTCTTCGAAGAACAACTGGGCTTCTTCTTCGTACACGTCCAGGCCCAAATAGCCCAACTGGCCGCTTTTCAGCGCTTCGATCAGGGCCGGTGTATCAACCAGCGCACCGCGCCCGGTGTTGATCAGCATGGCGCCATGTTGCAGGGTGGCCAGTGACTCGCGGTTGATCAGGTGCTTGTTATCGGCAGTCAGCGGGCAATGCAGGCTGATGATGTGCGAACTGGCGAGCAACTGCGCGAGGCTCACGTATTCGGCGCCCAGTGCCACCAGTTCGGCATTGGGGTAGGGGTCAAAGCACTGCAGCTTGCAGCCAAAACCGGCCATGATTTTGCCGAAGGTGGCGCCGATCTGCCCGGTGCCGACGATACCGACAGTTTTGCCCACCAGATCAAAACCGGTCAGGCCGTGCAGGGTGAAGTCGCCCTCGCGGGTGCGGTTGTAGGCGCGGTGCAGGCGACGGTTAAGCGCCAGAATCAACGCCACGGCGTGTTCCGCCACGGCGTGCGGCGAGTACGCCGGTACCCGTACCACGCTCAGCCCCAGGCGTTTGGCCGCCGCCAGGTCAACATGGTTGTAACCGGCGGAACGCAGGGCGATCAGGCGCGTGCCTGCAGCCGCCAGTTGCTCAAGCACCGGGGCGCTCAAGTCGTCATTGATAAACGGGCAGACCACTTCATAGCCATGGGCCAGCGCGGCGGTATCGAAGCTCAGGCGCGCCGGTTGAAAGTGCAGTTCAAGGTCGCCGGGCTGTGTGGCGGCGGTAAAACTGTCTTGATCGTAGGTCTGGCTGCTGAAAAGAATCGTGCGCATCAGTGCTTCCTTGGCAATGGGTGATACCGCAAACAGAGGTTACGCCGAGCTGCGCGCTTCTTGCGCCAGACGCAAAATTGCCTGGTCGAGTTCTTCAAGGGCTGCGTCGGCGGCCGGGCTTTCTTGCTTGAGCAGGGTTTCGCTGCGCTGACAGGCGCCGCGCAATTGTGGCACGCCGCAGTAACGGGTCGCGCCGTGCAAGCGGTGTACGCGCTCGATCAAGGCCACGGTGTCGTTGTCTTCACTAGCCTGAAGGATGGCCAGGCGGTCGGTTTCCAGCGACGCCAGCAACATCGACAGCATGTCGGCAGCCAGATCGGCCTTGCCCGCCGCCAGGCGCAAGCCTTCCTCGGCATCGAGCACCGCCAGTTTGTTGGCTTGGCGCACGGGCTCCTGAGTGCCGTCGCTGCCTTGATTGCGCAAGGCCAGGCCAGTCCACTTCAGCACCACTTGCGCCAGTTGGCGTTCGCTGATGGGTTTGGTCAGGTAATCGTCCATGCCGCTTTGCAGCAGGGCGCGCTTCTCGTTGGCCATCGCATGGGCGGTCAGCGCGACAATCGGCACCGGCGAAGATTGGCGCTGTTGCTCCCACTGGCGTAGCACTTCAGTGGTTTCGCGGCCATCCATGCCGGGCATTTGTACGTCCATCAGGACCAGGTCGAAGTCTTCGGCCTTGAACGCATCAACGGCGGCGTAACCGCTGTCAACGGCCGTGACCTTGGCGCCCATGTCTTCGAGCAGGGTTTGCACCAGCAGCAGGTTGGCGGGGTTGTCGTCCACGCACAAAATCCGCGGCGCACGGCTGGCCAGTATCTCGCCGGGCTCGTGACGGGCTTGCTGCGGGTTGATGAGTTCGATCAGCGAGCGACGCAATTTGCGCGTGCAGGTCGGCTTGGCCTGGAGCTGGTTGTGGGGGTTGGGCACGGCGGTATTGAACAGCGCCAGCTCCGTGGTCGGGCACAACACCATGACCTTGCAGCCCAGGTGCTCAAGGTCCCAGATGTGCTGGTTGAGGCGCTCGGGCGGGATGTCATGGGCCGTCACACCCAGCACCGCCAGCTCAATCGTGTTTTCGGTTTGGTGGGCGGTGGTCACGCCGTTGGTGAGGTTGTCCAGGGTCAGGTACGGGGTCACGCTCAGGCCGCAGTCTTCAAGCTGGTGAAGCATGGCCTGACGGGCCAGGTCGTGTTTTTCCAGCAAGGCCACGCGATGGCCGAGCAAAGGCGCGACGGGCAGGTCTTCAATATCATCATGGGCTTTGGGCAGGTTGACGCTGATCCAGAACACCGAGCCTTCACCCGGCTGGCTTTCGACGCCAATCTCGCCGCCCATTTGCTCCACCAGGCGCTTGGAAATCACCAGGCCCAAACCGGTCCCGCCGGTTTGTCGCGACAGTGAATTGTCAGCCTGACTGAAGGCCTGGAACAGCGCCCGTACATCCTGATTGGTCAGGCCGATGCCGGTGTCTTGCACGCTGATGCGCAGTTGTACGCCGCCGCTGGTTTTGTTGTCGTCGTCATCTTCAAGCATGGCCCGCACGGCAATCGTGCCTTCGCGGGTGAACTTGATCGCGTTATTAACCAGGTTGGTAAGGATTTGCTTGAGGCGCAGCGGGTCGCCCACCAACGACAGCGGCGTGTCGCGGTACACCAGGCTGACCAGCTCCAGGCCTTTCTCGTGGGCCGAGGGGGCGAGCATGGTCAGGGTGTCCTGGAGCAAGTCGCGCAGGTTGAACGGGGTGCTATCGAGCACCAGCTTGCCGGCTTCGATTTTCGAGAAGTCGAGGATCTCGTTAATGATGCCGAGCAGGTTGTCGGCCGACTTTTCGATGGTGTGCAGGTAATCGGACTGGCGAGGGGTGAGCTCGCTTTTTTGCAGCAAGTGGGTGAAGCCCAGAATGCCATTGAGCGGCGTACGGATTTCGTGGCTCATGTTGGCCAAAAACTCTGACTTGATGCGGCTGGCTTCAAGGGCTTCTTTGCGCGCCAGGTCGAGTTCCAGGTTCTGGATTTCGATGGTTTCGAGGTTTTGGCGTACGTCTTCGGTGGCTTGGTCGACGCTGTGTTGCAGCTCTTCCTGCGCGTTTTGCAGGGTTTCGGCCATACGATTGATGCCCGAGGCCAGCTCGTTCAGCTCCTGGCTGCCCAGTTCTGGCAGGCGGGTCTGCAACTGGCCGTCCTTGAGTTGGGACACGGCTTGCTTGATTTGGTCCAGCGGTGAATTGATCGTGCGGCTCATGCGCAAGGCCAGCAGGGTGGTCAGCACCAGACCGGTGGCGATCAACAGCAGGCTGGCGAACAGGCTGCGGTAGCCGCGCAACAGCATGTTGTGGTGCGACAGTTCCAGTTCGACCCAGCCCAGCAAACGGTGGGCTTCATTGGGGATGACGTCGCCCGCCAGGTTGCGGTGGCGGCCAAATACCGGGAGCAAATAGCGCGTGGCATCGCTGTCGGTGCGTTGCAGCAATTGCGAACTGTTGCCCATCGGCGCCTGATTGAGCATGGTCGGCCCGGCGTGGGCCAGCGGCTCGTGATTGGCGCTCAAAAACGCCACGGCGCGCACGTCTTGCTGGTCAAGGGACTCGCTGGCGATACGTTGCAGCAGGGCGGTGTCATGCCGACCCATGGCGGGCGCAACCAGCGGTGCGAGTTGCTCGGCGATCATTTCACCGCGTTGCAGCAACTGTGATTCCAGTTCTGATTGCTGCAGCCACGTGAAGTAGCTCCCCAGCACGACCGCCATCAAGGTGACGGGCAGCAAGGTCAGCAGCAATACGCGGCCTTTTATCCCGAGGTTTTTCAGCACACCACTCTCCAGCCCGGCATTGATCAATGCATCCTTATGACGTTCGTTATAGATCAGCTCGCAGTGTAGCCATTTGATACGTGGCAAATCTTTGTAAATTTACATCCAGTGCGAACAGCGCCCCCTTAAAGGCAATGCAACGGCCATGCCGGTTGCTCGTGCAGGCTCAATCTAGAATAATCAGCGATTGAGAATGACTAGCAGACGTTAATGAATCCCGTAGCCGTTCAGCCCTCGCGCCTTTTGGCCATTGAAGACGACCCCGTTCTGGGCACCTATTTGCATGAGCAATTGGTGCGCTGCGGGTTTGAGGTGGTGTGGTGCCAAAACGGCCAGGAAGGCTTGAACCGCGCCAGAGATGAACACTTTGATGTGGTGCTGATGGACATCTTGTTGCCGGGCATGAATGGCCTGCAGGTGCTCACGCAGTTGCGCCAGACCCATGCCCTGCCGGTGATTTTGATGTCGGCGCTGGGGGCGGAGGCCGACCGCATCAGCGGGTTTCAGCTGGGCGCCGATGACTACCTGCCCAAGCCGTTCAGCATGGCTGAGTTGCGTGTGCGGATTCAGGCGATCTTGCGCCGGGTGGCGCTGGACCGCATGCCGCCCCAAGCGACGGTGTTGGCCGAAAGCGCGCTGGTGCTCGATGAAGACGCGGCCGACGCCCGTTACGGTCAGCAGTGGGCCGGGTTGACCCGCAGTGAATACCGCTTGCTCGACACCCTGCAACGCAACGCTGACGAGGTGTTGAGCAAGCCGTTCCTTTATCAGCAAGTGTTGCAGCGTGGCTATTCAGCCCATGACCGCAGCCTGGACATGCACATCAGCCAAATCCGTCGCAAGCTCAAGGCCATCGGCTATCACGAGCGGGAAGTGCGCACGGTGTGGGGCAAAGGCTATGTGTTGAGCGCCAGCGATGCGCTCTAAGTTGCCCGGTAAACACTCGTTATTCTGGAAGCTGGCGTGTTTGCTGGTGGCTTTCTGCTTGTTGATGATCTGGCTCAGTTGGTCCTGGGGCCGCTACATGGACAAACGCACCGGCTATTTAACCGATGAGGCCAAGAGCACGCTGATAGGTTATGCCGGTGAAGCCGAACAGGCCTGGAACTGCGGCCAGCAAACCGGCGTCGATCAATGGCTGCAAGCCTTCGGCAAAACCGAGCGGGGCTGGGTCGGCGTGCTCGGCCCGGATTTGCAGTCGCTGAGCAGTTACCCGTTGAGAGACCAGGAAGCACAGCGCATGACTTTTTTGCGCGGGCTGGACTGGCCCATCAGCCATATCAACCGCGTGCGCCCGTGGATCAAAGTGCCGTTCCCCAAAGACCCGTCTGCCGGATATCTGGTGATTGAACTGCCGCAGCGCTACATGCCGGGGCTTTCGCAATTGATCTGGCGGTTTTTGATTAATGGCGTGATCCCCGGAGTGTTCACCCTGCTGCTGTGCGTGGGCCTGTACCGGCTGTTGATTGTGCCGCTGAACCAGCTGCGTGAGCAAGCCAATGCCTGGCGTGCCGATCAGTTGGGCGTGCGGCTGTCGAGCCAGACCACCAGCCGTCAGGACGAACTGGGCGAATTGGGCCGCGCGTTTGACCAAATGTCCGAGCGCTTGCAGACCACAGTCAACCAGCAGCAACAGTTGCTGCGCGACTTGTCCCACGAACTTCGTACACCGTTGAGCCGATTGCGCGTGGCCTGCGACAGCGAACAGGGTGTTGAAGCTCTGCGCGAGCGCTTGAGCCGCGAAGTGGACGGCATGCAACGGCTGGTTGAAGACACCTTGCAACTGGCCTGGCTGGATGCCGAGCGCGGGCCACTGCCGGTCGAAGACATCCAGATCCAGGCGTTGTGGGAGATGCTCACCGAAAACGCGCGTTTTGAAAGCGGCTGGCCCCAGGCGCGGCTGCCGTGCAACCTCGACGCCAACTGCTGGGTCAAAGGCCACCTCAACAGCCTGGCGCAGGCGCTGGAAAACATCCTGCGCAACGCCATTCGGCATTCCCCGGCAGAAGGCACCGTTAGCCTCAATGGCCAGCGTGAAGGCGATGAGTGGCACCTGTGGCTCGACGACCAGGGCGGCGGTGTGGCCCCAGAAGCCCTTGAGCGCATCTTTGCCCCGTTTACCCGTCTCGACGGTTCACGCCCTGGTGATGGCGGCTTTGGCCTGGGCCTGAGCATCGCACGCAACGCCTTGCGCCTGCAGGGCGGCCGCTTATGGGCGCAAAACACCGAACACGGGCTGCGCGTGCACCTGCGCCTGCCCATCGCAGACCCGCCCCACCTGTAGGAGCGAGCTTGTCTCGCGATCTTTTC
The DNA here is from genome assembly GCF_029959305.1 of Pseudomonas sp. PS01297. Classification (NCBI taxonomy): domain Bacteria; kingdom Pseudomonadati; phylum Pseudomonadota; class Gammaproteobacteria; order Pseudomonadales; family Pseudomonadaceae; genus Pseudomonas; species Pseudomonas sp. PS01297. The sequence continues at coordinate 4,844 of NZ_JASCPQ010000088.1, read as the reverse complement.
ACGATCAAAAGATCGCGAGGCAAGCTCGCTCCTACAAACTTTATTCCTTCTGCTTATAGCCTTTAGCCATAAGCTTCACACTTTGCGTGATATGGGCTCTCGGTGTTTGTCGGTATGATGTGCGACCCCGCAGTCTGGATTGCGAATACGCCATGACCTTGCAGTACCCAACTATCGCCGATTGCATCGGTAACACGCCGCTGGTGCGCTTGCAGCGCCTGCCTGGCAACACCACCAATACGTTATTGCTCAAGCTCGAAGGGAATAACCCGGCGGGCTCGGTCAAGGACCGTCCTGCGCTGTCGATGATCACCCGCGCCGAAACGCGTGGGCAGATCCAGCCCGGCGATACCTTGATCGAGGCCACCTCGGGCAACACCGGGATTGCTTTGGCCATGGCCGCTGCGATCAAGGGTTACAAGATGATCCTGATCATGCCGGACAACTCCAGCGCCGAGCGCAAGGCCGGGATGACCGCCTACGGCGCCGAGCTGATTCTGGTCAGCCAGGAAGAGGGCATGGAAGGGGCTCGCGACCTCGCCGACAAGCTGCAGGCCGAAGGCCGTGGCAAGGTCCTCGACCAGTTCGCCAACGGTGACAACCCAGAGGCGCACTACACCAGCACGGGCCCGGAGATCTGGCGTCAAACCCAGGGCACGATTACCCATTTCGTCAGCTCGATGGGCACCACGGGCACCATCATGGGTGTTTCGCGCTACCTCAAAGAGCAAAACCCTAACGTGCAGATCGTCGGTTTGCAGCCGATGGAAGGCGCGGCCATTCCGGGCATTCGCCGCTGGCCGACCGAATACCTGCCCAAAATCTATCAAGCCGAACGGGTTGACCGGATTGTCGACATGGCCCAACGCGAAGCCGAAGACGTGATGCGTCGTCTGGCCCGCGAAGAAGGCATCTTCTGCGGCGTGTCCTCGGGTGGTGCGGTAGCCGCCATGCTGCGCCTGTCGCAAGAGGTCGAAAACGCCGTGATTGTCGGCATCATCTGCGACCGTGGCGACCGTTACCTGTCGACTGGCCTTTACGATGCGCCCAACTGATGGCTAAGCAAGAGAGAGGCCTGCGCTTCCAGCCTGCTGGCGGCACCAAGGCCCCGCAAGTGCCTACGGGTAAAAAACAGCGTTTGAGGATCGAGCGCCTGGCCAACGACGGCCGTGGTATTGCCTTTATTGAAGGGCGCACCTGGTTTGTCTCGGGGGCTTTGGCCGGTGAAGAAGTCGAAGCCCGGGTGCTGGGGGCACACGGCAAAGTGGTCGAGGCGCGCACTGAGCGGGTCTTCACCGCCAGCGCCAGCCGTCGCGAGGCGCCGTGCAAGCTGGCCGGCAAGTGCGGTGGGTGCAGCGTGCAACATCTGCCCCACGACGAACAGCTTGCACTGAAACAGCGCATGCTCGCCGAGCAACTTACCCGCGTGGCCGGTGTCGAGCCCGACGAGTGGGCAGCGCCGTTGACCGGGCCAGAATTTGGCTACCGCCGCCGGGCCCGCATCGCGGTGCGTTGGGACGCACGGGCCAAGCGGCTGGACGTTGGCTTTCGGGCTGCCGGCAGTCAGGACATCGTCGCCATCGACCACTGTTTGGTGCTGGTACAGGCTTTGCAACCTATCATGAGCGGGCTGCCGGCCATGCTGCGCCAGTTGAGCAATCCGAAAGCCCTGGGGCATGTCGAGTTGTTCAGCGGTTCGGCGAATGCCGTGTTGCTGCGCCATATGGCGCCGCTCAGCGCAGCCGACGTGCAGGTTTTACAGAATTTTTGCGCCACCCATCATGCCCAGTTGTGGCTACATGGCGATGGTGAGCCGCAACCGGTCGATTTGACGCAGACCTTGGGCTACCGTTTACACCAATGGGACCTGGAACTGGCCTACCGGCCGGGTGACTTTGTTCAGGTCAATGCCGGGGTCAACGAAGCCATGGTTGCGCAAGCGCTGGACTGGCTGGCGCCGCAGGCTGACGAACGGGTTCTTGACTTGTTCTGTGGGCTGGGTAATTTCGCATTACCCCTGGCGCGTCAGGTACGCGAAGTGGTGGCCGTCGAGGGCGTTACAACGATGGTCGAACGCGCCGCGCAAAACGCGGTCAGTAACAAGCTGCATAATGCAGCGTTTTTTCAGGCCGACCTGTCGCAGCCCTTGGTGGATGCAACATGGGCCTCGCAGGGTTTTGCCGCTGTCCTCCTTGACCCGCCGCGTGACGGGGCCTTTGAGGTGGTGCGCAAGCTGTCGGGGCTGGGGGCCAAACGTTTGGTCTATGTGTCGTGCAACCCGGCTACGCTGGCTCGCGACACGGTTGAGTTGATGAAACAGGGGTATCGGTTAAAACGTGCCGGAATCCTCGATATGTTCCCGCAAACCGCGCATGTCGAGGCGATGGCGTTATTTGAAGCAGACTAGGATGGTCTGTCTATTTCGACGGGCCCGCAATCCCATGCCACTAAACCCTGGAGCATGGGGTTGGGATTCGGGTCGGTATATCGGCGCATCAAACCTGCGCCGTAGGGAAGGTAAGCAAGATGGTACAGGTCAGAGCACACCAGCCGATCAACACTGACGGCAGTCTCAACCTCGAGGCATGGCTTGATCATGCGGTGAGTGTCGATGTGGCGCTGGACCGTGAAGCCTTGAAAGAAGCGTGTGAGTACGCACGTGAGGCGGAACAGCAAGCCAATGCAGCAAAAAACCTGTGGACTGAGGGCGCGTCGAGCTTTCGAACCGGGTTGGAAATTGCTGAAATCCTCGCCGATCTCAAGCTCGATCAAGACTCGCTGGTCGCGGCGATTTTGTATCGCGGCGTACGCGAAGGGCAGATTCAACTGCCTGCGGTCAGCCAGCGCTTCGGCCCGGTGGTCGCCAAGCTGATCGATGGCGTGCTGCGCATGGCCGCGATCAGCGCCAGCCTCAGCCCCCGCCAATCCATGGTGATGGGCTCTCAGGGGCAGGTCGAAAACCTGCGCAAAATGCTTGTGGCGATGGTTGATGACGTGCGCGTAGCACTCATCAAGCTGGCCGAACGTACCTGCGCCATCCGCGAAGTCAAAAGTGCCTCGGACGAGAAGCGCATCCGCGTTGCCCGCGAGGTCTTCGATATTTATGCGCCGCTGGCGCACCGTTTAGGCATCGGCCATATCAAGTGGGAGCTGGAGGACTTGTCCTTCCGCTATCTGGAGCCTGAGCAGTACAAACAAATCGCCACCTTGCTGCACGAGCGCCGGCTGGACCGCGAACGCTTTATCAGCGATGTGATGAACCAGTTGCGCACCGAGCTTGAGGCCACCGGGGTGGTTGACGCCGACATCAGCGGCCGGGCCAAACACATTTATTCGATCTGGCGCAAAATGCAGCGCAAGGGTCTGGCTTTCAGCCAGATCTATGACGTGCGCGCCGTGCGGGTGCTGGTGCCGGAAATGCGCGATTGCTACACCGCGCTGGGCATCGTCCACACGCTGTGGCGGCACATCCCCAAAGAGTTTGACGACTACATCGCCAACCCCAAAGAGAACGGCTACCGCTCGTTGCACACGGCGGTGATCGGGCCGGAAGGCAAGGTGCTGGAAGTACAGATCCGTACCCATGCCATGCACGAAGAGGCTGAGCTTGGGGTGTGCGCGCACTGGCGCTACAAAGGCACCGACGTGAAAGCCGGGTCCAACCAGTACGAAGAGAAAATCTCGTGGTTGCGCCAGGTACTGGAGTGGCACGAAGAGCTGGGCGACATCGGTGGCCTGGCCGATCAGTTACGGGTCGATATCGAGCCGGATCGGGTCTACATCTTTACCCCGGACGGGCATGCCATTGACCTGCCCAAGGGCGCGACGCCGTTGGACTTCGCTTACCGGGTGCACACCGAAATCGGCCATAACTGCCGGGGTGCGAAGATCAACGGGCGCATTGTGCCGCTCAACTACAGCCTGCAAACCGGCGAGCAAGTCGAGATCATCACCAGCAAGCACGGCACGCCGAGCCGCGACTGGCTGAACTCCAACCTGGGGTACGTGACCACCTCGCGGGCGCGGGCGAAGATTGTTCACTGGTTTAAATTGCAGGCCCGTGATCAAAACGTCGCGGCCGGTAAAACCTTGCTTGAACGTGAGCTGGGCCGCCTGGGCTTGCCTGCGGTGGACTACGAAAAGCTCGCCGACAAAGCCAACATGAAAACCGCCGAGGACATGTTTGCGGCGCTGGGGGCGGGCGATTTGCGTCTGGCTCAGCTCATTAACCTGGCGCAGCAACTGGTCGAGCCTGAACGCGGCAGCGAACAGATCGAGCTGATTCCGCGCAAGGCCCAGGGCTACAAACCGGGTAAGCGCGGCGACATCCAGATCGAAGGCGTGGGCAACCTGCTGACCCAAATGGCCGGCTGCTGCCAGCCGCTGCCGGGCGATGCGATTGTCGGTTACATCACTCAGGGGCGTGGCGTGAGCATTCACCGTCAGGACTGCGCCTCGGTGCTGCAGTTGGGCGGCCGTGAGCCGGAGCGGATCATCCAGGTCAGTTGGGGGCCGATCCCGGTGTCGACGTACCCGGTCGATATCGAAATCCGTGCCTACGACCGTTCGGGCTTGCTGCGCGATGTATCGCAAGTGCTGTTGAACGAGCGCATCAACGTACTGGCGGTCAACACCCGCTCGAACAAAGAGGACAACACCGCGTTGATGTCCCTGACCATCGAGATCCCGGGGCTGGATGCATTGGGGCGTTTGCTGGGGCGTATATCGCAACTGCCGAACATCATCGAAACCCGCCGTATCGGGCGTAGCGAGCCGCGTTGATCTCTTGTAGGAGCGAGCTTGCCTCGCGATCTTTTGACCTTTAAAAGATCGCGAGGCAAGCT
>NZ_JASCPQ010000087.1:0-23170 GCF_029959305.1 Pseudomonas sp. PS01297 | reverse complement strand
CCCGCTTGCCCGCCTATATTTTTATCTTCAAACGAGCGCCAGAAAAGCTCGCTCCTACAGTGTTTTGTTGGGTTGAAGTTCGGCAGCGGCTACAGACGGTCCACAAAAAAGGCGACCCGAAGGTCGCCTTTTGCGTCACTCACTCACACATCGCTCATCAGAACTCGTGGTCAGCGTTGTCCGGGTTCAGGTCGCTGATGCCCAGCTTGCCTGCGGCTTGTTCGATAGCGGCGGTCTGTTTGACCAGGGCTGCGATGGCATCACGTACCACCTGGTTGCCCGCTTCGTTGCCCGCAGCGATCAACTGGTCGTAGTGCTCGCCCTTGTTGGCGAGGTCTACCATGACCTGGATCTTGGCTTCGGTGTCGGCCAGGTCGGATTTCAGGGTGGCGTCTGTGGCCGGGTCTACCACGACGACCAGCGACGACAGGCTTGGGCCGGTCATTTTGCTGCCGTCAGCGCGCACGTACTCACCCAGGTACACGTTACGAATGCCTTTGGCGTCGTAGAAGTGCGAGTTGTGGGTGTTATCGCTGAAGCAGTCTTGCTCGTCTTCAGGGGAGTTGGCTTCCAGCGACACTTTCATGCGCTCACCGGCCAGTTCGCCCAACGACAGGCTGCCCATGCCAAACAGCATTTTGCGCAGGCCGTTTTGCGCAGGCTCAGCTTCGAGCGAGGCGCGGTAGTTGTCAGGCACGTTTGGCGCCCAGTTGCCGACCATTTCAGTCAGGTCGTTGACCAGCAGTTGAGTTACGGCTTTCAGGTAGGCACGACGACGATCATTGTGGCCGCCGGTTGCGCCTTCGCCTTCCAGGTAGTCCGAAGCAGGGCGGTCGCCCGCGCCCGGGCCGGTGCCGTTCAGGTCCTGGCCCCACAGCAGGAATTCAATGGCGTGGTAGCCGGTGGCGACGTTGGCTTCGGAACCGCCCAGCTCATTGAGGCTGGCCAGGGTTTCCGGAGTGATTTCAGTTACGTCGATCTTGTCTTCGCCCACCTGGATCTGGGTGTTGGCGATGATGTTGGCATTCGCCCCCGGGTTGCCCAGTGCGCCGCTGTAGTTGGCGTCAACGTAGTCGATCAGACCTTCGTCCAGTGGCCAGGCGTTCACTTGGCCTTCCCAGTCATCAATGATGGTGTTGCCAAAGCGGAACACTTCGCTCTGCAGGTAAGGGACGCGCGCTGCAATCCAGGCTTCACGTGCGGCCTTCAGGGTGTCGGCATTGGGCTTGGCCAAGAACGCGTCGACGGCGGTTTGCAGGGTTTTGGCGGTGGACTCGGAGTCGCTGTACACGGCATGCACCATGTCGGCGTAATGCGCGACAACAGCTTTGGCTGCGGCGTCGTTAACTTGCGCGCCCGAAGCATCAGTGGCTGGCGTAGCAGGAGTGGTCGCTGCGGCTGGCGTAGGTGCTGTGGCTGTTTTTTCTTTGTCTTTGTCGCCGCAACCAGCGAGTGAAATAGCAATGGCCAGCAGACTGGCAGTAGCCAGGGGCAAACGAATCATGGGCGAACATCCTGCTTCGAGTGGTGGGACAAGCATGCGACGGCACGCAAAACGTGCGACATGATGCGAAAGATATGCATTTTGTGTAAAGGGTTACGCCTGTAAATATTTCCTATTTACTTCTGCACCAGCCTTGGTTGATGTGGCCTTGGTCAAAATCTTGAAACATAAAATTACATATTAAGGGCATTGTTGCGCTGCGCCTGCTTCAGATAAGCGCCCAATTCCCGTGCTCCCAAGGGCTTGCTGTACAAATAGCCCTGGCCTTCGTGGCAGCCTTCACTGATCACATAGGTTTCCTGTTCGAGGGTTTCGACGCCCTCGGCAATCACCTGCATGCCCAGACTTTTGCCCAACTGGATGATGGCGCGCACGATGGTGGCGTCGTCGTCATCGTCAATCAGGTCCTGAACAAAGCTCTTGTCGATCTTGATTTTATCCAGCGGCAGGCTTTTCAGGTAACTCAGCGATGAGTACCCGGTGCCAAAGTCATCAATGGCAATCAGCGCGCCCGAGCGACGCAAGCTCAGCAAGTGCTGGGCGGCGGTGCTGATGTCTTCCATCAGGCTGGTCTCGGTCACTTCCAGCTCCAGGCTGCCGGGCGGCAGGCGATACATCTGCAACAGGTTGTTGACCACCCGCGGCAACTCGGCGTGGTGCAACTGCACGGTCGACAGATTGACCGCCATGCGCAAGTCGGTGAACCCCTGATCGTGCCAGTCGCGCAGTTGGCAGCAGGCTTGATCCAGTGCCCATTCGCCAATGTCGATAATGCTGGCGTTGGCTTCTGCCAAAGGGATAAACAGGTCTGGCGGGATCATGCCGTGCTCGGGGTGTTGCCAGCGCAACAAGGCTTCGACGCCCACCACCCGATGATCGCTGTAGCGAATTTGGGGCTGGTAGACCAGGTGCAACTGATTGCGCAGCAGGGCGTCCCGCAGGTCTTTTTCCAGCTCGCGGCGGCGGCGCATTTCGCGGTCCACGCTGGCGATATAAAACTGATAACGGTTGCGCGAGCGGCTTTTGGCCAGGGTCATGGTTTGTTCGGCTTTTTGCAGCAACTGCTCCGAGGTGTCGCCATCTTCCGGGTACAACGTGATGCCGATGGTGGCGCGCAAACGGATGTTTTGCTGATCGACGCTGAACGTCGTCTCCAGGTCATCCAAAATGCCCTGCGCCAGTTCGGCGGCCTCATAAGGCTGCTCGATGTGGGCCTGAACCAGTGCAAATTGGTCGCCGCCCAAGCGTGCGAGTGCACCCAGGCTACCGCTGTGCGCCCGCAAACGATCGGTCAGGGCTTGCAGCAACTGGTCGCCTGTCTGATAACCAAATTGTTCGTTGATGCCTTTGAAATCATCCAGCCCCACACACAGCACGGCCACGCGGCGCTGAGAGCGGCCTGACTCAATCAGGATTTTGCTCAATTGGGACTGTAATTGCTGGCGGTTCGGCAGCCCGGTCAAAAAGTCGTATTGGGCCATGCGCAGCAAGGAGCTTTCGGCTTCGTGGCGCAAATGCGCATTGCGCTCTATGGAGGCCAGCAACTGGTTGGCGGTGTTGACCCACACCCCGAGCTCGTTGGATTCATGCCCCTTGAGCTGCGGGATCAAATGTTCGCTGGGGTGGTCAGGGTTGATGCTGGTCAGGTGCTGGATCATTTTTGACAAGGGCTTGGTCAGCAGCCAGTGATAAATCAGGTACAGCACCAGGCTCATCAGCAGCGCCCGCAACACCCCCGACAGCAACAGCGCGCCGGCATTGGTCAAGAAACCCTGACCATAGGGCGCTGTGTCGAGGGTGATGCTCAGGTCACCGTAATATTCTTTGACGGGGCCGCCGCCCACCAGCGGCGTGTTGAACGTACGTTCCTGGCCCAGGATAAAGTCGGTCAGCCAGCGGCTTGAGGTTGCTTGCAAGGGCCGGGTTTTTTCCGCGAGTACGGTTTCATTGGGGTGGCCGATAGAGGCCTTGCGCATTGCGTCGTCCTGAAACAAGCCCTCAATGACCTGCATCGCCATTTCCCGGTCCAGGCTGTACAGCGCTTGCGTGGACGGGTCGCGAAACATATTGAGGATTTGCTTGGCGTCCTCGTTGACCGCCTGGCGTGTGAGATAGGCGTCGAAGACAATTTGCGCGCAGCCTAATATTCCTCCCACGACCAATGCTGAGAGCAATACGATCCGGAGTAATTTGATCGACAAGCTGTTCTTGAATTCCAGCTTCAACGGGTTATTCCTTGTGTCTTGCCGATAGTCGTGTGGTCATGGCTGCAGGTAATCGTTCATTTTGACGAGGGCATTATCCAGTGGTTTGAGAGCTGGACAATGTGTCGGTTCAAGGCGTAGTTAACTTGAGCCGGCGAATGAAATAAACCTGCCGTTGATAGTAGTCTGAAGCGCGTTGGCCCCGCACTTTTGCCTTGGCCAAAAAAAACCCGGCAATGCCGGGTTTTTTTAACGTTCAGTCAGTTTCAGGCAGTGAAGGTTTTGCCTTCGAACTGCTCTGCAACGAACTTCCAGTTAACGATGTTCCAGAACGCCTCAACATACTTCGGACGTACGTTGCGGTAGTCGATGTAGTAAGCGTGTTCCCAAACGTCGCAGGTCAGCAGCGGGGTGTCGCCGCTGGTCAGCGGGTTGCCGGCGCCGATGGTGCTGGCCAGGGCCAGGGAACCGTCAGCCTTCTTCACCAGCCAGCCCCAGCCGGAGCCGAAAGTGCCGATGGAGGTTTTGCTGAATTCTTCTTTGAACTTCTCGAACGAACCGAACGCAGCGTTGATGGCATCAGCCAGCGCGCCGGTAGGCTCGCCGCCGCCGTTTGGCGACAGGCAGTTCCAGTAGAACGTGTGGTTCCACACTTGAGCGGCGTTGTTGAAGATACCGCCCGAAGAGGTTTTAACGATCTCTTCCAGGGTTTTGCCTTCGAACTCGGTGCCTGGCACCAGGTTGTTCAGGTTCACGACGTAGGTGTTGTGGTGCTTGTCGTGGTGAAACTCCAGGGTTTCCTTGGAGATGTGCGGCTGCAAGGCATCATGTGCGTACGGCAGCGGCGGCAATTCGAAAGCCATGTTGATTCTCCTAATCAGGTCAGTTGCGATGAGCGCAAGGCCGATCACGGGCGGCCAAACACGCGCCGGGGAGTTTGTACTCTTTGCGGCGCAAGCGCTGGATCATAGCACCGGGGTTGGCGCATAACCACGCGACAACTGTGTGGAATAGACGTTTCAACGAGATTGATTGAAAAACTCGATGTTTTTTCAGGCACGCAAAATGACCTCCCGCCCCCGCCCGTTAATGCGCCCACTTGCCTCCCCGTAGGAGCTGACGAGGCACGAAGGCTGCGATCTTTTGATTTTCAAGATCAAAAGATCGCGAGATGAGCAGGGGTTACCCGGCAACAATCAATTGCACCGCCACCGCGTACATCATCGCCGCCACCAGCAGGTCCAGCAGGCGCCAAGTGCCAGGGCGGGCCAGCCATGGCGCGAGCCATGCCGCGCCCAGGGCCAGGGTGAAGAACCACAGCAGCGACGCACTGGCCGCGCCTACCACGTAGGCGCCGGGTACGCTTTGCTGAGCGCCAAGCGAGCCAATCAGCAGCACCGTATCGAGGTAAACGTGCGGGTTGAGCAAGGTGACCGCCAGTGCGCTGAGCATCACCGCCCTGAGCGAACGCGCGGTTTGGCCGGCCGATTGTTCAAGGCTCGATGCCGAGAACGCCCGGCGCAGCGCCTGGGTGCCGTACCAGAGCAAGAACACCGCGCCGCCCCAGCGCGCTACACCCAGTAAAATCGGGCTTTGCGCCAGAATTGTCGCCAGCCCGAACACCCCGGCTGCTACCAGCAATGCGTCACAAATCACACAAAAAGCCGCGACCGGCAGGTGGTGTTCACGGCGCAAGCTTTGTGCAAGCACGAAAGCGTTTTGGGTGCCGATGGCCATAATCAGGCCGAACGCGACCAACAGGCCATTAAGGTAGCTTTGCCACATAAGAAATACTCGCCGAACTGCATCACAAGAGGGGGTTACTGCTGGCTATTGTCCGGGCCTTGGTTGTATAAGAAAAACCAATATTGCTGATCGCCCATTAGGAAAACTGATGTTCGACTATAAATTACTCTCAGCGTTGGCTGCCGTGGTAGAACAGGCCGGTTTTGAGCGTGCGGCGCAGGTGCTTGGGCTGTCACAATCGGCGATTTCCCAGCGCATCAAACTGCTTGAAGCGCGCATCGGGCAGCCGGTGCTGGTGCGTGCCACGCCGCCGAGCCCTACAGACATCGGCAGGTGCTTGCTCAACCATGTGCAACAAGTGCGTTTGCTGGAGCGTGACCTGCAACGTGTGGTCCCGGCGCTGGACGATGAGGGCTTGCCCGAGCGGCTGCGGATTGCCTTGAATGCTGACAGCCTGGCCACGTGGTGGGCCCAGGCGGTGGGCGACTTCTGCGCCGATAATCAGCTGTTGCTGGATTTGGTCGTCGAAGACCAGACCGTCGGCTTGAAACGCATGCGTGCCGGTGAAGTGGCCGCGTGTTTATGCGCCAGTGAGCGCCCGGTGGCGGGCGCGCGCAGTGTGTTGCTGGGCGCCATGCGTTATCGCGCGATGGCCAGCCCTGCCTTTATTGCGCGGCATTTTCCCCAAGGGGTGAAGGCTGCGCAGTTGCCTAAAACGCCTGCACTGGTGTTTGGCCCGGATGATTTTTTGCAACATCGGTACTTGGCGGCACTGGGCGTGGACGGCGGATTCGAGCACCATCTGTGCCCCTCATCAGAAGGCTTTATCCGCTTGACGGAGGCCGGGCTGGGCTGGGGGCTGATTCCCGAGCAGCAAGTGCGCGAGCAACTGGCCAGCGGGGCATTGGTAGAGCTTTTGCCAGATAAACCGATCGACGTGCCACTGTACTGGCATCATTGGCGCAATGGTGGACAACTGCTGGAAGCGCTGACGGCCCATTTAACCCGCTCAGCATCGCGCTGGTTAGTGCCTTTGGCCTGATAACCGACGTTTAAACAGCAGGCAACAAGACTTACAGCATTTGGAGCAATTGATGAAGATTCTGGTCACCGGCGCAAGCGGCTTTATTGGCGGACGCTTTGCGCGTTTTGCCTTGGAGCAGGGCTTTGACGTGCGGGTCAGCGGGCGTCGGGCCGAAGGTGTCGAACACCTGGTGCGGCGCGGGGCTGAATTTATCCAGGGTGATTTGACCGATGGCTTGCTGGTGCGTGACCTGTGCGTCGATGTCGATGTGGTGGTGCATTGCGCAGGGTATGTCGGCACCTGGGGGCGTTATCAGGACTTCTTCCGCGACAACGTGCTGGTGACCGAGAACGTGGTTGAGGCGTGCTTGAAACAACGGGTGCGACGCCTGGTGCACCTGTCATCGGCCGCCCTGTACTTTGACGGTCATTCGCATCTGGGGCTGACCGAAGAAGACGTCCCGCGGCGGTTCAAGCATCCTTATGCCGAAACCAGGTTCATGGCCGAGCAAAAGGTCTTTGGCGCACAGGAGTTCGGCCTCGAAGTGATTGCCCTGCGTCCGCGCCATGTCACTGGTGCCGGGGACATGAACCTGTTCACGCGCTTGTTGGCGCAGCAGCGCAAAAATCGCCTGGCAATCATTGGAAATGGTTTGAACAAAGTCGATTTCACCAGCATGCAAAACCTCAACGACGCGTTGATGAGCAGCGTTCTGGTGAGCGGATCGGCCTTGGGCAAGGCCTACAACATCAGCAATGGCACCCCGATACCGTACTGGGATGTGGTCAATTACGTGATGCGCCAGATGCACGTGCCGCCCGTGACCCGTTATCGGGGCCCCGGCATGGCTTATAGTGTCGGCGCGCTCAGCGAAGCGGCTTGCAAACTGTGGCCGGGGCAACCGGCGCCGACGCTCTCGCGTTTGGGCGTGCAGGAGATGAGCAAAGACTTTACCCTCGACATCAGCCGGGCTCGCCACTACCTCGACTACGACCCAAAAGTCAGCCTGTGGACCGCGCTGGACGAGTTTTGCGGCTGGTGGAAAGCCCAGGAATCCCCGTACCGCTGACATTCTTCAGGACCCAGATAAGGTTTCTCCATGCGTAACGACTCACGTGACCACTTCGACAATGTACCGACCCTGCGGGCAGATGCAGACGACCATGATGATCTGGCGTCGATGGGTGGCGCACGTGAGCGCGGCGCGGGCCATGCGCGCAATGCCCAGGTGATCAAGGTCAAGGGGCCGAGTACCGGGCCTTTGTGGGCGTTGATCCTGGCCGTGTTGCTGGCGTTTGGCGGGCTGGCCTGGTGGAGCTTCCAGCAGATCACCTTGATGGAGCAGCAACTGGTTGCCACCCAGGAAAGCTTTGCCCGGATCAGCGAAGAAGCGGCGGGGCGCTTACAGGCCATTTCCGGCAAGGTGGTGGCCAGCGAATCAAGCATCAACAACGGCAGCGAAGCCCTGAAGTTGCAGATCAAACAGCTCGAAGACCAACTGGCTGAGCAGGCCAAGCACCAGCAAGGCCTGGTGGCGGGGCAGATGGGCGATCTGGATCAGCGTTTTGAGCAAATCAATGCTGCGATGTTGCTGCAGGTCAACGCCCAGAAAGCCTCCCAGACCCAACTTGAGACCGACCTCAAAGCCATGGGCACCGAACTGGCGGCGTTGAAAGCGACCGTGGCGCAACAGGCGGGTGACGTGACGGCCTTGAAAAAACAGGGTAACCCGAGCGATGCCGTGCGAAACCTGGAGCAGGACATGATCGTGCTCAAGAGCCAGCTGGAAAACCGCCCGGCGGCCTCCCAAGGCCCCAACACCGCCGAGTTTGACGTGTTCCGGGCGCAAGTGACGCGCAACATCACCACCTTGCAAAGCCAGATCCAGAACCTGCAAAAACAAATCAGCGCCCGGCCATAACCCAAAACCCCTGTAGGAGCGAGCTTGCTCGCGATCTTTTAAAGATCAAAAGATCGCGAGACAAGCTCGCTCCTACACAGGGATGTGTGCCGTTACTGCGCCTTATCCCCGCGCCCGCGCAATACCTGATTCGGCATCACGATCGCCGCACACAAGCCCAGCAACGAGATGGCAGCACTGACCAGCAGCAAGTGGCGGAAGGTCATCAGCAATTCGCTGCGCAAGCTGGCCAGTGCCGGGCCTTGCACGGCATTGAGGCCGTCCAGCAGCACATTCCCCGAACTGCCTTCACCCAGCAGCGGCTGGCCGCCAGCAGGCGCCAACAGCGAATCGTGCAGCAGGGCCAGCAACAAGGCAGACATCAGCGCCACACCCACCGCGCCGCCCAGTGAGCGAAACAGGTTGGTGGTACTGGTGGCGACACCAATGTCATGTTGCTGCACCGAGTTTTGTGCGCCCACCAGCGAGGTCGGGAACTGCAACCCGGCCGCGATCCCGCTCAGCAGCATAAACACGCCGCTCAGCAGCTCGGCGCTCGGGGCGCTGAAGGCCATGCCGGCAATGGAGCACGGCATCAGAATCGCGCCGCTGAGGATCATCGGTTTGTAATAGCCGGTCACCGAGGTCATGCGCCCGGCAAAGTAGGCGCCCATCGGCAGGCCCATGGCCAGCGGCAGCAAGTGCAGGGCGGCACTGTCTGCGCCCGCGCCGGTGATGCTCTGATAGCGTAGCGGCAGCAGTACGATCAGCGAAATGGCCTGGAAGCTGGTGAAGAAAATCGTGCACCAGCACAATACCGCGTTGCGATTGGCGAACAAGTGCATGGGCAGCAACGGTTCCGGGGTGCGTCGCTCGTGCCACACAAACAGCACCAGCGCGACCACCGCCGCCATCAGCAGGCCCAGCACCTGATCGTCACGCCAGCTGTGGCCCTGGCCAATAAAGGTAATGCCCAGCAGCAGTGACGTAAGGCCCACAATCATCAGCACCGTGCCGAGGTAATCAATAATCGGCTTGCGCTGCGGCACCGGCAGCCCGACCAGCGTGCGATAGGCGATCAGCCACGACACCAGCCCCAGCGGCAAATTGATCAGAAACACCCAACGCCACGACAAGTACTCGGTCATGTAGCCGCCCAGCACCGGTCCGGCGACGCTCGCCACCGCGTACATGCTGCTGAAATAGCCTTGATAGCGACCGCGCTCGCGGGGCGGGATGATGTCGCCAATAATCGCCTGGCTCACCGAAATCATGCCGCCGGCGCCAATCCCCTGGATGATCCGCGCCAGCACCAACTGCTCCATGTTTTGCGCGAGCCCGCAAAACAGCGAGGCCACGGTGAACAGGCCCATGCCAAACAACATCAGGCGCCTGCGCCCGTACAAGTCACCGAGCTTGCCGTAAATCGGCACGGCCACGGTCATGGCCACCATGTAGCCGGAAATCACCCAGGCCAGCTGGCTGACATCTTTAAACTGCGCGGAAATGGCGGGGATCGACACGGCGACGATGGTTTGATCCAGCGCCCCCAGGAAAATCGCCAGCATCAGCGCTACGAGAATGCTGCGAATGGCGGGTTTAGCGTGTGGAGGCTGGTTGAGACTGGTCACGATGTACACCTGCGGGCATCAAACGTGTGGCGGGATGCCCGCGATTGTACTCGATAGGTTGCTATTCGATAGCTTCATAAGGAAGACCGACGTAATTTTCTGCAATAGTGGTGCGCCCGGCCTCGGAATCGACAAAATACGCCAGCTCGCTGTCGGTGATGCGCTGGCTGAAATCATCACTGTCAGCAAAGCGATGGAGCATCGAGGTCATCCACCACGAAAAGCGTTCGGCCTTCCAGATGCGCCGCAAACACACCTCGGAATAGCGCTCCAGCAAGTCGGTGCGGCCCTCGGCATAGACCTTGAGCAGAATGTTGAACAGCGTGCTGACATCGCTGGCCGCGAGGTTCAAGCCCTTGGCGCCGGTGGGCGGCACGATGTGCGCGGCGTCACCGACTAAAAACAGGCGCCCGAACTGCATGGGCTCGACCACAAAACTGCGCAGCGGCGCGATGCTTTTTTCGATGGACGGCCCGGTCACCAAACGTTCGGCCAACGGCGCGGGCAGGCGGGTTTTCAATTCGTCCCAAAAGCGTTGGTCCGACCAGTCCTCAACCTTTTCCTCGGCGGGCACTTGCAAGTAATAGCGGCTGCGGGTGGCTGAGCGCTGGCTGCACAAGGCAAACCCGCGTTCATGCTTGGCGTACACCAGTTCATCGTTGACCGGCGGCGTATCGGCCAGCACCCCCAGCCAGCCGAACGGGTACACGCGTTCAAAGATGCTCAGCACATCAGCGGGAATTGACTGACGGGCAACGCCGTGAAAACCATCGCAGCCGGCGATGTAATCGCAGTCCAGGCGCCACGTTTCGCCGTCTTTTTCGAAGGTGACATAGGGCGCATCGGTTTTCATGCCATGGGGCTGCACGTTGCTGGCGTTGTACAGGGTTTGTGCGCCAGCGGCTTCGCGGGCGGCCATCAGGTCACGGGTGACTTCGGTCTGGCCGTAGACCATCACGCTCTTGCCGCCGGTCAGGCCCTTGAGGTCAATGTGCACCTGGCGGCCTTCCAGCGCCAGCTCGAAGCCGTCATGCACCAGACCTTCAGCGTCCATGCGCTGGCTGACCCCGGCCTGGCGCAGCAGGTCGACCATGCCTTGTTCCAGCACACCGGCACGGATCCGCCCGAGCACGTAGTCGCCGCTCTGGCGTTCGAGAATAACGTTATCAATCCCGGCATTGTGCAGCAGTTGGCCGAGCAGCAACCCGGATGGCCCGGCACCGATAATAGCGACTTGAGTTCTCATTGTTGTTCTCTCTCGCAAGCCCTGCGGTCAGTGCAGGGGTGTTTTTATTGATGTTGTGCCTGTATTTTTCGCTTGCGAGCGTGGCAAATGAAGGTGATAACGACGTCATTGCCGGTACTTTTCGCTAATCGGTGCGATTATCGCCCCTGTGCTTAATCATCAGGTTCAGCCCATGACAACCCCCGCCATCCCGGTGTTCAAACTTTACGGCGAGCAGCAAGACTGGCTCAGCCCGGACTTGCTGCACTGTGAAACCATTTCGTTGCGTAGCCGCATCCATGATTGGGAGATCCGCACCCATCGGCATGCCGATTTGTGCCAATTGCTCTATGTGCACAAGGGCCGGGCGCGGGTTGAAGTCGAAGGCCAGTACCATGAGCTGACCGAGTCGTCGGTGCAGGTGATCCCGCCGTTATGCGTGCACGGCTTTCAATTTTCACCGGACGTTGAAGGCTTTGTGCTGACGCTGGCCGCGCCGCTGGTGACGCAGTTGCAGGCCCAGTTGGGCGGGTCGATGAGCGCCTTGCAGCGCGTTGCCAGTTACCCCGCAGGCAAGGATCGGCATTACCTGAACAGCCTGTTCGGTGCGCTGCACAGCGAATATGTCAGCGCCCGAGCGGCCCGCGACATGTTGCTGCAATCATTGATCAGTGTGCTGTTGGTGTGGGTCACGCGCCAAGTCATCCAGCGGCGTGAAGCCCGGCAAGTGCCGCAGCGCGGGCGCGAGTACCTCAACCTGTTCACGCAACAGGTCGAAGCCCTGTATCAGCAGCAACCCAGTGTTGAAGATTTGGCACATCGGGTCGGGATTTCAGTGGCGCACCTGAACAGCATTTGCCGTGAACTGGCGGGGCAATCGGCCTTGCAGATCATTCACCAGCGCCTGCTATTGGAGGCCAAGCGTCATTTGATCTACACACCCATGACCATCAGCGAGGTGGCTGATCAATTGGGTTTTGCTGACCCGGCGTATTTTGCGCGGTTTTTCCGCCGCCTCACCGGGACATCGCCCAGTGCCTATCGAACGGACCGGGCTGACAGCATCAGCCCGGCCTGAGGCTATGCGTCATTAAAGCGCGGTAAACACCGACGCGCAGTGCCCGGCAAAGCAGCTGGCGGTCAATCCGGCTGAGAGCCGCGTTTGCTCTGCGCGATAGCACGCGCCAGCAAACAGGACAGCGGCAGCAAACACGATCAGTACGGTCAAGCATCTGGTTTTTGTTTTAGTGGTCATGGCTATTCTCTCTCCACGTATTCACGGAGTCAGACCTAGACTTCACACTATTAAGGCTAGCTCAGCCCCTTGCGCTTGCCATGCCCATTGGCCGAACGGTCACAGACCTTTGTCCCACGCGGGTTCTTCGGTAAAGCGCTCGCTGAGGAAGTCGAGCATGCTGCGCAGCGTGGCGGGCATGTGTTTGCGCGAGGCGTACACGGCATAAATGTTCATCTGCAAAGGCTCAGCGTCTGGCAGCAAGCGCACCAGTTCACCGCTGCGGATATGGCACCCCGCCAAGTAGCTGGGCAGCAGCGAAACCCCACCACCCGCCAGGGTGACGCGCAGCAGCGTGCTGGCTTCGTTAGCGCTGATATTGCCTTGAACCGGTACCGACAGCGCTTCGCCTTGCACCGTGAAATGCCACAGGCTCTTGCCGTAGTACGCATGGCTCAGGCAGTTGTGCAGGCTCAGATCATCGACCTGCTGCGGTGCCGGATGCTCGCGCAAATAGGCGGGCGAGGCGCACAGCACGGAGCGGCACACGGTCAGCTTGCGTGCGATCAAGCTCGGGTCCAGCTCGGTGCTGGTGCGAATCGCCAGATCAATGCGCTCATCCACCAGGTTCACCGTGCGGTCGAGCATTTGCAGGTCAATGTTGACCTCGGGGTAGCGGCGCACGTACTCGGTCATGGCGCAGGCCAATTGCGCTTGGCCGAACGAGGTGCTGACGCTGATGCGCAGCAACCCGCGTGGCGCCGCATCGGGCACGCTGACAGCGGCTTGCAGGTCATCTGCCAGCTCCAGCAATTGCCGGCAGCGGGGCAGGGTTTCGTTGCCTGCGGCGGTCAGGCTCAGCTTGCGCGTGGTGCGGTGCATCAAGCGCGCCCCGACCCACTCTTCAAGCTCGGCCAAATAGCGTGACACCACCGGGCGTGACAAATCCAGATGGTCGGCCGCCGCCGACTGGCTGCCCAGGTCGACCACCGTGACAAATACCCGCATTGCGATAAGACGGTCCATGATCTGCCCGATTAGTGAAACAAACTATGTCGCAGCATCGCATTTTTTGTCGTCAATTGTGCGTCTAAGCTCTGTCCATCGCTGACCCTTGTCGCAGGAAGCTCCATGACCGTATTTTCGATGTTTCGCCGTTTTTGCCTGAGTGCCGTTGTACTCGGCTTCGCTGCCCATGCCGCCGCCGCGCCGGCGCCCCTGACCCTGGATGTCTACAACCCCGGGGCTGCGGCGATTTTTCCGGTGTCTTCGGTGCTGGTCAGTGGCCAGAAAGATGCGATTTTGGTGGATGCGCAGTTTTCCAAAGCGCAGGCCCAACAGGTGGTCGATAAAATTCGCGCCAGCGGCAAGCACCTGACCACCATCTACATCAGCCACGGCGACCCCGATTATTACTTTGGCCTTGAAACCCTGACCCAGGCATTCCCCGACGCCAAGGTGCTGGCCTCGGCCCCGACGGTGGCCCACATCGAGCAAACCAAAGACGCCAAGCTGGCGTTCTGGGGCCCACAAATGGGCGCCGATGTGCCCGGCAAACTGATCGTGCCCAAGGTCATCAAGGGCAACACCCTGACGCTGGAAGGGCACGAACTGGACATCGTCGGCCTGACCGGGCGCCAGCCCGAGCGCACGTTTGTCTGGATCCCGTCGCTCAAAGCCGTGGTCGGTGGGGTGGTCGTGGCCGACAACCTGCACGTGTGGATGGCCGACACCCAGACCCCGCAGTCGCACCGCCAATGGTTGTCGACCCTCAAACGTATCGCCAGCCTGCAACCGGACATCGTCGTGCCGGGGCATTATTTGGGGGACAACGACCGTTCATTGAAATCGGTCAATTTCACCCGTGACTACATCAAGGCCTTTGACGAAGAAACCCTCAAGGCCAAGAACTCGGACGAACTGATCGCGGCCATGAAAAAGCGCTACCCGGATCTGGGCGAAACGTCTTCGCTGGAGCTGAGCGCCAAAGTGGCGAAAGGCGAAATGAAGTGGTGATTCAACGTTTGACCTTATGCACCCCATCCAACTGGAGAACATCATGAGCAAGATCGCAATTATCGGCGCAACCGGTCGCGCTGGCAGCCAACTGCTGGAAGAAGCACTGCGTCGTGGGCACCAGGTGACCGCCATTGCCCGTCACGCCTCGGCAAAAATTGGGCAGCGCGCTGGCGTTGTAGCCAAGGACGTCGACGTCAACGATGCCCAGGCGCTGCAAGCGGCTGTGGCCGGGCATGACGTGGTGCTGAGCGCTGCACACTTCTCGACGCTCACACCACAAGCCATCATCGAGCCGGTGAAAAAGGCCGGGGTTAAACGCCTGCTGGTGGTGGGTGGCGCGGGTTCGCTGTTGCTGCCGGACGACACTAAAGTCATCGACAGCAAGGGCTTTCCGGAAGAATACAAGGCAGAAGCCTCGGCGGGCGGCGTGTACCTGGACACCTTGCGCAACGAACACGACCTGGACTGGACCTTCCTGTCCCCGTCGGCCGAGTTTGTAGAAGGCGAGCGCACTGGCCACTACCGCGTTGGCAAAGACCACTTGCTGGTCAGTGCCGAAGGTAGAAGCTGGATCACCTTCGCCGACTACGCCATCGCCCTGCTGGACGAAGTAGAACAGCCCAAGCACTCGCGCCAGCGCTTCACGGTCGGTTACTAACGTAAAAGATCGCGAGACACCACGCCGAATCTTTGTAGGAGTGGCCGCCCCGTCTACGACGCCGCGCTGTCGCGCAGCAAACAGGACAGCGAGTATCTTCAGCATCCCCCAATCGGTTCCCTCTCCTTCGGGAGAGGGCTAGGGTGAGGGGCTCTTGATTTTTTGTACATATCCGTTGCTGCGGCAACGGCCACTTAGGGTTCCGGCCTTACGCCGCGTTACTTTGAAAAGCGCAAAGTAACCAAACGCTTTTTGCCCCAACCCCTCGGTGCCTCGCTGTAGCTCGGCATGCCCTCACCACAGGCCTTACTCCGTGGGCCCGCCGCGATCGGCCATCCATGGCCGTGTCGCGGCTAACCCGGCGTCCTGCCGGGTTACCCTCTGCGTAACACCTGCGTTCGGCCAGCGTGGTTTAACGGGGCCTCTAAGATCAAGATCAAAAGCCAGATCAAGATCAAAAGATCGCGAGCAAGCTCGCTCCTACAGAGCCTTAGGAATCAATCACTTATTTGTGTTTGATAGGAGCTCGCCTCGCGATCTTTTGATCTTTAAAAGACCGTGAGCTCCTACGCAGGGGTGGTGGCTTGTGCTACCAGCCAATCCATCAATTCGCGCAAGGGCGCTGACGGTTCCTGGCTGGGGGAACTCACCAGCATGTAGGCCGCGCCGGTGCGCACGGTCAGATCAAACGGCATCGCCAGCCGTCCCTCTTTCAGGTCTTCGCCTATCAACGAGCAATCGCCCATCGCGACGCCGTTGCCCTGGGCGGCCACGGTCATGGCCAAATCCAGGGTGTCGAAGTATTGGCTCTGGCGGATGGCCGATGCCTCAACGCCCGCCACGCTGAGCCACTGAGCCCAGTCCCGCTGGTCTCGGCTGGGGTGCAAAAAGGTGTGCTGCTCAAGGTCGCGCAAGCTGTTGATGGCATCTGGGCCTTGCAACAGATGCGGCGCACAGACGGGCGTGAGCAGTTCGTCGAACAGGTGTTGGCCCACCCGCTTGGGCCCCGGCAACGGGCTGTAGACCACCGCCGCATCGAAGGTTTCACGGCGAAAGTCGATGCCGTGGTGCACGCTGCTGGTCAGCTCTACCGGCACGTCCGGGCGCAGTTTTTGCCACGCCATCAGTTTGGGCAGCAACCAGCGCAGCATGCAGGTCGGGGCTTTGATTTGCAGCGGCGTGCGGCGGATGCTGGCGTGCTCGACCGCTTCGCCGATCAAGTCAAACACCTGCTCGATGCGCGGGTAAAGCGCCTGGCCTTGCTCAGTCAGGCTCAGGCCCCGTGCCTGTCGATGAAACAACGCATACCCCAAATGTTCCTCAAGCCCGGCGATTTGCCGGCTCACCGCGCCCTGGGTGATGTGCAACTGTTCACCGGCGCGGGTGAAATTGCAGCATTGGGCCGTGATCAGAAAGGTGTGCAAGGCAGGCAGCGGCGGGAGACGTTTCATGTTGAGCTCAGCCATGAATTCAGGACATGGCTAGTATGAGCAGGTTTGCGTTGTGTCCGCCACACGCGCCCGCTTCAATGGCTCATTACTTGAGAACAACAAGAGGGCAGTATCCATGGCGACGTGCGGCGAAGTATTGGTCAAGTTGCTGGAAGCGTATGGGGTTGAGCAGGTGTTTGGCATCCCCGGCGTGCACACCGTCGAGTTGTATCGCGGGCTGGCCAGTTCGCCGATCAACCACGTCACCCCGCGTCATGAGCAGGGCGCAGGCTTTATGGCCGACGGCTATGCGCGCACCAGCGGCAAGCCGGGGGTGTGTTTCATCATCACCGGGCCGGGCATGACCAACATCACCACAGCGATGGGCCAGGCCTACGCCGACTCGATCCCGATGCTGGTGATTTCCAGCGTGCAATCGCGCAGCCAGTTGGGTGGCGGGCGCGGCAAGTTGCATGAATTGCCGAACCAAAGCGCGTTGGTGGCCGGCGTTGCCGCGTTTTCCCACACCTTGATGTCGGCGGCCGAGTTGCCGGGCGTGCTGGCCCGTGCTTTTGCGTTGTTCCAGGCCGGTCGTCCCCGGCCGGTGCACATTGAGATCCCGCTCGACGTGTTGGTAGAAAATGCCGACGCCTTGCTGTCCAGCCAATCCGTCAGCATCGCGCGCCCTGGGGCGGCCCCGGCGGCAGTGGAACAGATGAGCCAGCGCCTGATCGAGGCTAAACGCCCGCTGATTCTGGCCGGTGGCGGGGCGATCGACGCCGCGCCAGCGCTGCTGCAATTGGCCGAGCGGTTGGGCGCGCCCGTGGCGCTGACCATTAACGCCAAGGGCATGCTGCCAGCCTCTCACCCGTTGTTGATCGGCTCCACGCAAACGCTGGAGGCCACCCGGGCATTGGTGGCGGAGGCCGACGTGGTGCTGGCGATTGGCACTGAACTGGCCGAAACCGATTATGACGTGACTTTTGCCGGAGGCTTTGAGATCCCCGGCGCTTTGTTGCGCATTGATATCGACCCCGATCAAACCGTGCGCAATTACCCGCCTGCACTGGCTCTGGTGGCCGATGCGCAACTGGCTGCCGAAGCTTTGCTGGCGCGTATCAGCGCGCAAACATTGCCCGAGCGCGAGGCGGATTGGGGGGCAGCGCGGGCTAAACGTTTGAACACTGAATTGGCGGCTGTCTGGGATGAGCCGACCCGCGCCCAAACGCACTTTTTGCAGACCGTGTTCGATGTGCTGCCCAATGCCGTGTGCGTGGGTGATTCGACCCAGCCGGTGTACACCGGAAACCTCACGTTCAACCCCGACCAGCCTCGGCGCTGGTTTAACTCATCCACCGGTTACGGCACCCTCGGCTATGCCTTGCCAGCCGCCATCGGCGCCTGGCTGGGGCGGGCTGCCAACAGCCAGCCGCCTGGCCCGGTGGTCTGTCTGATCGGTGATGGCGGTTTGCAGTTCACCTTGCCAGAGCTGGCCAGCGCCGTTGAAGCACGCACGCCGATCATTGTTTTGTTGTGGAACAACCAGGGCTACGGCGAGATTAAAAAGTACATGCTCAACCGCGACATCGAACCAGTGGGCGTCGACATCTACACCCCGGACTTGGTCGGCGCTGCCAAAGCGCTGGGTTGCACGGCGTTGGCGGTTGAGGGCGAGGCGCAACTGCGCGCTGCGTTGGTCAGTGCCGCTGAACGTCAGGGGCCGACCGTGATAGAAGTCGACGAGCACCTATGGCAGCAGGCGTTGGCCTTATAAACTTCTGCGCAGGCGCGCCAGATCCCGTGCGGGCGGCGCGCCGAACTGGCGACTGTATTCGCGGCTGAATTGCGAGGCGCTTTCATAGCCCACGCGATACCCGGCCGCCGAGGCGTCCAGCCCTTCACTGAGCATCAGCCGCCGCGCTTCGTTGAGGCGCAGTTGCTTTTGATACTGCAACGGGCTCATGGCGGTCATCGCCTTGAACCGGTGGTGCAGCGTCGACACGCTCAAATTGGCCTCACGGGCCAGGCTGTCGATGCGCAACGGTTGCTCGAAATGATCATTGAGCCAGGAAATCGCACGGCTGACGCGGTGGGTCTGACTGTTCTCGCTGGCAATTTCGTACAAACGGTAGCCCTGCGGGCTGCGCAGCAATCGGTACAAAATCTCACGGCGAATCAGAGGCGCGAGCATGGCGATGTCTTTGGGTGTGTCGAGCAGCCGCGTCAGGCGCAGCAGGGCGTCAAGCATCGGCGGGTCGAGGGGTTCAACGTACAGCCCGCATCCAGCGGGGCGTGAGGGCACACCCATGGGGCCTGCTTCGCTGAGCAAGGTGGTGATTTCTACCGGATCAATGTCCAGGCGCAAGGCCAGAATGGGTTTTTCGGCACTGACTTCAAGCACGCGGCCACTGATGGGCATCGACACCGAGACCACCAGGTAATTGAGCGGGTCGTAGGCGAAGTACTCGTCCCCCAGACGCACCTCTTTATTGCCCTGAGCCATCACGCACAGTGCAGGTTTGGGCAGGCTGGGTGAAAAGTCGCTGGGCAGGCTGTAACGCGACACGAACAGCGCCTTAATGCGGGTCTCAAACGAGCCGTCCTGCTGAGTGTGCCGGGTTATCAGGTCGGCCAGTTCCACGCGCTGTTTTTCAAGCGCGCTGTCGAGCGCAGGTCGCGGTGTTTCTGGCACAGACATGGGGATGCATCCTCGATCAAGCAGTTGAAGGCCCACAGCTTAAGTTTGTGCAAGGCGCAGGGGTAGCCAATTTCTGCTGCAGACTTGCCTGATCCTGCCAGCGTTGACGAATAGAGGCTGATTTGGCCCGCTACAGCGCGGCCCTATTGCTCGAAATTCCGATCGGCGGCCCGGCGCGCGCAACTGCACAGCGGGCTGGAGTAAGCGGTGGTTTTGCAGAATCGTGCAAGTCTGGGGCAGGAATCGACTAACGGCGTTTGAGCACCGACCCTTAAGCTTTGAACCTTCCCCTCACGCCACTTTCCTTTGTGGAGGCCTCCATGCCCCAGTCCTATGCCGTCAGTCACATGACTCTGGTCCGCGCGCGCGCAGGGTGTTCGGCCCAGGTTCATGCGTGCTTGAAACAACTGATCGAACCGACGCTGAAAACACCGGGTTGCCTGCACTTTGCCTTGCAGCACTGTGACAGTGACCCGTTGTTGTGGCATGTCGCGGGCTATTGGCAAGATCAATGTGCAATGCAGGCGTACTTCAACTCACCGTTGATGGACGTGTTCAGCACGTTGCTCAACCAGAACGTGGTCGACAGTCTGGATTTTCAGACCTTCAACGAACAGGCCTCGGCGCAGATGCGCAAGCGCGCCAGTTAAACGGGTAGAATGGCGCTTTTTTCACTGGCCGGAATGTGAAACATGGCGCGTAAAGAGTTCAAGCATTTTGAAGCGGTATCAGCGGTTGTCCCGGTTGAACTGGGGGTTGCGGGTGCCTACCACGTGGCCATTGCCGTCAAGGCCTTGTACGAAGGTGGAGCACCGCGCTTTCACACGCTGTTGACCGATCAGGTCTTCAAAACCGCCACGGCCGCAGATGCCGCCGCAGAGCAGCAACTTGAACACCTCAAAGACGTCACCGAAGACGGCGAACTGGTCTGGTAATTATTTAGGGCGGTGCATTTTGAACAAGGCTTCAGGGCCCAGCTGGAAATAATCCGCCGGGCCGCCGCCACGCAAAATAGGCTCAGCGGCTGCTGTGTCGTAAATGCCGTCCTTGAGCAAGTGCTTGGCGATGTGCACCGCCACCACTTCACCCAGAATCAACCAGCTTGGCACTAACTCTTTGTCGGCCCGTTGCAGCTGAATAATCTGCGTCACCTTGCATTCAAACGACACCGGCGTTTCTGCCACCCGAGGCACGCTCACCACGCGTGAGGCCACGGTCGTCAACCCTGCCAACGCAAACTCATCAACCTCTGGCCCCACCGGCGCGCAGCTTTGGTTCATCGCCTCGGCCAAGGGGCGCGTGGCCAGGTTCCAGACAAACTCACCGGTTTGCTCAATGTTATTGAGGCTGTCTTTGCGGCCCACGCTGCAAAACCCGATGATCGGCGGGATGTAATTGAAAGCGTTAAAAAAACTGTACGGCGCCAGGTTCAACTGACCTTGGGCGTCTTGCGACGAAATCCAGCCAATCGGGCGCGGCCCGACAATGGCGTTGAACGGATCATGGGGCAATCCATGGCCCTTGGATGGTTCGTAGAAATGAATATCGTCATGCATGGCAGGCATCCGCAAACAGCTGAGATAGAGGCCCCATAGTCTGCTAGCCATTTGCCCCGAAGACAATCGCAAGCCCCAAAAATGACTAAGCCCGGCCGAAGCCGGGCTGTGGGGTCACCCGCAGGTGTTAGCTGAAGCGGGCACCTTGGGTGCGGTCGTAACCGTCTTCGGCAAAGGTCGCTGAGCGAGTGTTGTCAAAGCCGTCTTCTGCCAGGGTGGCCGAGTGAGTGCGGTCCCAGCCGTCTTCAGCAAAGCTCGAAGAGTGGGTGCGGTCGTAACCGTCGGCAGCAAAGGTGGCAGAGCGGGTGCTGCTGTAACCATCTTCAGCAAAAGTTGCCGACTGGGTGCGGTCAAAGCCATCTGCGGCGAAGGTGTTGAAAGCCAGAACCGAGAGAGCAGCGGCGAGGATAAATTGGGTTTTCATGATGTTGCTCCTTGTTGCAGTAATCGGGTTGGTGTCGCTATGGGTTTAAGACTACGCCGATTAATTTGATTAAAAAGCGTAAAAAATTGCCTTAAGTAATCAGTTAATTCGATGTATAGCGCCACGCGAAAACAAGGTAGAGGGCTGCTCTACATTCCGTTCAGGCGTTATGCCGGGCAGTGGTCTTCGAGGTTTCGCTGAGATTGATAGTGGGCTAACAAAATTAACTGACTATTAATTCAAGAAAATCGAATCAGCGGTGTTGCGGGGGAGGGGGAAGGGAGGCAATCCAGGCCCTGCAAGAACCCGTCACAGGGCTCCTGCAGGCCAGGACATCACGCTAAGGCAAGGCTTAGTCAGTGGTGATGCGCGAGTGAGTGCGCGTGTCTTTCATGGTCGCGTATACCAGCAGCGAGCAGGCGATGCACGCTGTCACGTACCAGTAGTAGCCGGTTTCCATGCCTGCGCTCTTGAACCACAGCGCGATGTATTCAGCGGTACCGCCGAAGATCGACACCGTCAGGGCGTAAGGCAGGCCAACACCCAGTGCGCGGATTTCAGTCGGGAACAACTCGGCCTTGACCACGGCGTTGATCGAGGTGTAACCGCTGACGATGATCAGGGCGGCCATGATCAGGAAGAACGCGCCCCACCAGGTGGTGATGGTGTGCAGGGTGGTCAGGATCGGCACCGTGAACAGGGTACCCAGCACGCCGAAGGCAATCAGGATCGGGCGACGGCCGATCTTGTCAGACAGCCCGCCCACCAGCGGCTGAATGCACATGAACAAGAACAGCGTGGCGGCGGAAATCGTGGTGGAGTCCGAGATGCTCATCCCGACCGTGTTCACCAGGTATTTCTGCATGTACGTGGTGTAGGTGTAAAACGCCAGTGTCCCGCCCATGGTCAGGCCGACGACGGTCATCAGCTCTTTGGGGTGGCGCATCAGCGTGCGCATAGCGCTTTCTTTTTTCTCGACCTTAACCTTCTTGAACGACTCGGTCTCTTGCATGCCGCGACGTAACCACAGCGCGACCACGGCGCACAAGGCACCGATCACAAACGGAATACGCCAGCCCCAGCTGTACAGCTGCTCTTCAGTCAGGGTTTGTTGCAGGATGATCAACACGCCCAGCGCGATGAGCTGGCCCGAGATCAGGGTCACGTACTGGAAGCTGGAGAAGAAACCACGGCGCTCTTTGGTGGCCATTTCACTGAGGTAAGTGGCCGAGGTGCCGTATTCGCCACCCACCGACAAACCTTGCAGCAAACGGGCGAACACCAGCAATACCGGGGCCCAGACGCCAATGGTCTCGTAGCCAGGAGACAGGGCGATGACCAGCGAGCCGAAACACATCAGCAAGACCGACGCCATGAGGGCAGCTTTACGGCCTTTACGGTCTGCGTACAGACCCATCAGCCAGCCACCGATAGGGCGCATCAAAAAGCCTACGGCGAAAATCGCGGCGGTGTTGAGCAATTGAGCGGTGGTGTCGCCTTTGGGGAAAAAGGCCTTGGCGAAGTACAGCGAGAACGCGGCGTACACGTACCAGTCGTACCATTCGACCATGTTGCCGACCGAGCCACTGAAAATGGACTTGATGCGGCTGGAGGTGGTTTTGGCTTGGGGTGCTGCAGACGCAGACCCGGCAGGCAGGGTGCTTGAGTTATCCATTGAATGGATCCTTGTTTTCTTGGTTTTGTTATAGCGCGGCAAAACGCGAGCTTGCGGGGGCTATAGCAGAACTTGTGCCAAGGCTTGAATGCCCGGTTTACAAGGGTTTTAAACAAGGAATGAGCGGGAATCCGCTGGTTGGTGATTATGCATAAGCGGAAATCCGCCTACAGATCACAAGTCTGTAGGAGCGAGCTTGCCTCGCGATCTTTTAAAAAATCAAAAGATCGCGAGGCAAGCTC